>NZ_JBHVWF010000006.1:0-51058 GCF_042882365.1 Streptomyces sp. NPDC058221
CTCCTCACCCTCGACGGGGCCAGCCGCGGCAACCTCTTCAGCGGCGGCGCCGACCAGCTCGCGCTCGTCCTCTCGACGACCGCCAGACGCGGCAAGGGCCGCCGCTCCCGGGCCGGCTACTTCGCCTACTTCTCCGACCCGGCCAACGCCGTCCGTACCGCGCTGTCGTTCGTCGCCGAGGTCGGCCGGGAGATCGGCCAGTCGACCCGCGCCCGCGTCCGCAAGGAGACACCCCGGATCAAGCGCGGCGGGCTCTACCCCTTCATCCGGGCCTTCGCGACCGTCGTCGAACGCGATGTGGTGGTCGCCGCCGTCATGGGGGACATGTTCGCCGGACGGACCGCGGTCTACGCCGACCTGGTCGCCTACGACGAGGTGGCCCACCACTCCGGCCCGCGGAGCCGGGACGCGGAGAAGGTCCTCGCCCGGCTGGACCGCTCGCTCGCCCTGATCGTCAAGGTCGCCGAGCACACCCCGCGCAGCTACCGGATCGTGCTCCTGTCCGACCACGGACAGAGCCCGGGAGAGACCTTCGCGGGCGTGTACGGGCTGACACTCAAGGATCTGGTGCGGGCCGGCAGCGGACTGCCGGTGCCGCGCCGGGCGCAGCGCACCCGGAGCGGTTCCGAGGCACGCGACGCGGTACGGATCGCGCTCCACCGGCCGGTCGACGGGGACCGGCAGGAGAACCTGTCCAAACCCTCCGACCCGGTCGTCCTCGCCTCCGGCAACCTCGGCCTGATCTCCTTCCCCGACATCGAGGGACGCGCCTCGCTGGAGCAGCTCGACCGCCGCCACCCGGCGCTGCTCAGGACACTCGCCAACCACCCCGGCATCGGCTTCCTGCTGGTGCACAGCGAGAACCACGGATCGGTGGTGCTGGGGCACGGCGGCGTCCGGGTCCCGGTGGCCGAGCTGCGCGACGGACAGGGCCCGCTGGCCCCCTTCGGCGCGGGCGCGGCGGCCGCGGTCCGGCGCACCGACTCCTTCCCGCACGTCGCCGATGTGATGGTCAACTCGATGTACGACCCGAAGGCCGGCACCGTGCACGCCTTCGAGGAGCAGATCGGTTCGCACGGGGGCCTGGGCGGCGATCAGTCCCGGCCCTTCCTGCTCTGGCCGCGCACCATGACGGACCCCCTCGACGCGGCAGCCACCGAGGGCGGGGCGCGGCCGGCCGAACTGGTCGGTGCGGAGACGGTGCACCGGGTGCTGAGACGCTGGCTGGGCGAGGTCTCGGGGCCGCAGGTGCCCGTGGGGCAGGGCGAGTGGGCGGGCGAGGCGGACGCGGGCACCGGCCCGCCCGGCTGACGACTGACCGGCCGGGCGCGACAGCGGTGGCGTCAGGCCGACTGCCGCCGCACCAGCGTCGGATGGAAGACCACCGACGGCACCGGTACACCGGGCGTGCCGATCTGCTTCAGCAGCAGCTCGGCCATGGCCGCGGACATCTCCTCCACCGGCTGCCGGACCGTCGTCAGCGGCGGATCGCAGGCCATGGCCGCGCTGCTGTCGTCGAATCCGACGAGGGCGACATCCTCGGGAATCTCCTTGCCGGCCCGCAGCAGCACCGGCAGGGCGCCCAGCGCCATCAGATCCGACGCGATGAACACCGCGTCCAGATCCGGACGGTCACCCAGCAGCCGCCGCATCGCCGCCGCGCCGCCCGCATGCGTGAAGTCGCCCTCGGCGGCCGCCACGTCCCGGATGCCGTGCACGGCGAGCGCGTCCAGGAAACCCGAGAGCCGCGCCTGGCCGGCCGGCATGTCCTGCGGGCCCGACACCGTGCCGATCCGGTGGCGGCCGAGCGAGGCCAGATGGTCGGCGGCCAGTTGCGCCCCCGCCCGCTGATCGGCCTCGACATAGGTGAGCGGAGCCGGCCGGAGGGGCTGACCGGCCAGCACGGCGGGCAGCCGGGTGCCGTGCAGCAGCCCCGGCAGCGGGTCGTCCGCATGCGAGGAGATGAGCACCACCCCGTCGACATGGCCGTGGCGCAGATAGGACAGCAACTGGTCCCGGGAGGCCTGGTCGTCGGCCAGCATCAGCACCAGCTGGATGCCCGCCGGGCGCAGCACGTCGAGCAGCCCGCTGACCACCCGCCCGAAGTACGGATCGGAGAACATCCGGCCGACGAAGGGTTCGGAGACCGGACGCCGTTCCCGTTCCGAGACGACCAGCGCGACCGAGTCGGTGCGCCGCGTCACCAGCGAGCGGGCCGCGCGGTTGGGCACGTACCCGGTGGCGTCCACCGCCTCCTGGACCATCCGCCGCAGCGCCGGATCCACGGTCGTCGCCCCGTTGATCACCCGGGAGACGGTGGCCCGTGACACCCCCGCCACACCGGCCACGTCCTCCAGGGTGGCGGGGCGTGCGGGCAGCGGTGCATCGGCAGTCATGCAGTCTTTATACCGGGTGGTACGACCGGTCCGGAAACGAGTGCGCGGCCCTTGGGAGTACGTTGACCGGGGCATCAGCCGGTGTCTCCGGGCGGCACCGGAAGCCCGTCGAGCTCGGCGAGTTCGGCCCTGCGGGCCGACACCAGGCTGCCGGCGAGCCGTTTCGCATCGGGCCTGGTCCCGGATTCGGTCTCGGAGTGCGACACCTGCGCGGACTGCCGCAGATGCTCACGGATCCGCGCCGTGAGGAGCCGGTCGAACGCGCCGCCCTCGACGGCGCGGGCCTGTCCGAGGTCGCGTTCCGTCACCATCCCCGGCATGTCGTGCCCCTCGTGCACATTGGTGTCCGGCAGCCCCATCCGGGCCAGCAGCGGTCGCAGCCGGGTGAGTTCGGCGTTCTGCGCGGTACGGAGCCGGGCCGCCCAGCGCCGCACCCGCGGATCGCCGGCGCGCTGTCCGGCGAGCGACAGCAGGGCCACGGCCTGTTCGTTCATCGGGGTCATCAGTTGCGCCCAGGCGGCATCCGTCGGATCGGCCGGAGCGGCCCCCGGGGTGCTGGACGGCGCGGCGGCGGAGCCCGAGGGGGGCGATGCGGCGGGGCGCTCCGCGTCCGCCGGAGCCGCGCATCCGGCCAGGAGGAGCAACAGGGACAGTGCTGCGGTGCTGCGGGCCGCCTTCATGACGAGGTCCTCGGGGGAGGGCCCGCCCGGGGCGTGGGGTCCCGGGCGGGCATCGGACGGACAACGGCCGTTCAGCCGAAGGCCGGTGGCCGGTCAGGGAGTGCCGTCGGCACCGCACTTCACGATGGCGTTGATGCAGTCACGGACGCGCTGGGCCAGCTCGGCCTCGGGCCACACGTTGAAGAAGTCGCCGTGCATCGTGTACCCGGGGCCGGACGCCAGCCGGAAGCGGGCCGGGTCGCCGTTGACCGGATAGCGGAGCACCTGACGGAGTTTGGGCACCGGCACCGGGTGGGTCGAGGGGCACTCACCGCCGACCGGATAGGCCATGTGGCTCTTGTGGTCGGCCGAGTCGAGGTCCTTGCCGTTCCAGCACTGCGGGAAGTCCAGATACGACTCCAGCATCGCGTCCGCCGGGCAGTTCACGAAGTCGTGGGACGGGTTGACCTCGCCGTGATGCAGACACGACCAGCGCGAGATGGTGTTGTCGTCGGGACCGGTCGCCTTCGCGTTCCCCGCGACGATGCGCAGTCCGCGGGGGAAGGGCTGGATCCGCTGGATGACGTCGTCCCGGACCCCTTCGCCCAGGTAGTAGAACGTCGTGCCGGTGGGTTCGACCTCCTTGTCGCCGTCGTACAGGGTCGGCACCCAGTACGAGGACAGGTCGATGTCGGGTGAACAGCTGCTCCTGGCCTGCTCCAGCGAGGCGAGGTCGGAGTTGCCGTTCGTCGAGTCGTTGCCGAAGAAGCTGTGCATGTGCGAGGCCCCGGGCAGACCGGGGAAGACGATCGGGTCGTCGGGTGCCCGGTGGGTGTAGGGGCATTCGGCGAGGAATTCGGCCACCCGGACGACATCGGCGGCGGCCTCGGGGACCGGTGCGGCGTTCGTGCCCGCGTCCGGCCCGGCGGACGCGTTGCCGGTGGTGGCCCGGAGGAAGGACAGGGCGAGCACGGCGGCGACGAGCCCCGCCGTGCGGTACCGCCTGGGTGGCAGGGTTCTGCGACGGCTGCGTTCGCCGGTGCGTCGAGCACGGAAGAAGAGCACGGCACTCCTGTTCGGAGGAAGTGGGGGTTCCTGGATGATGCGAGAGAGCGCTCTCTCGCAGGAAAGTAAAAGCGGCCTCCAGGCATGTCAATAGAACACACAGTGCTTCAACTGCCTGTTGTTTGAACGTAGTTGTTGTGCCCTGAAGTCGGGAGAGCGCTCTCTCGCGGATGGTTTCCTCGGAAGCCGCCGCATACAGGGCCACGGGGACGGCCGGAAGGTGCCGCGGGGCGGCGCCCCGAGCCCGCTCGCGGGGCATTGTCAGTGGTGGGCGGCAGGATGGGGTCATGACGAACTCAGCTGTTGTGCTCGCCGATACCGCTGCCTACGCCGTCGCGGTCGAAGAGGCGTCGCAGGCCGCCGCCGCGTACTACGCCACGGGCGAGAGCACGCTCGACGACGACGCGTACGACCGGCTGGCGCGCGGCATCGCCGCGTACGAGGAGGCCCATCCGCAGGATGTGCTGGCCGATTCGCCGACCGGCAAGGTGGCGGGCGGCGCGGCCGTCGGGGACGTGCCGCACACCGTGCCGATGCTCTCCCTGGACAACGTCTTCTCGGCGGAGCAGTTCGCCACCTGGACCGCCTCGCTGGAGCGCCGGATCGGCAGGCCGGTCACCGCCTGGAGCGTCGAGCCGAAGCTCGACGGGCTGGCGGTCGCCGCCCGTTACCGTGCGGGCCGGCTGGAGCGGCTGATCACCCGCGGTGACGGCACAGCCGGTGAGGATGTCTCGCATGCGATCGGAACCGTCGTCGGGCTCCCCGAAGAGCTTGCCGAGCCCGTCACCATCGAGATGCGCGGCGAGGTCCTCATGACGACCGAGCAGTTCGAGCAGGCCAACACGGTCCGCACCGAACACGGTGGCGCTCCCTTCGCCAACGCGCGCAACGGCGCGGCGGGCACCCTGCGCGCCAAGGACCGTGCCTACACCGTGGAGATGACGTTCTTCGCGTACGGCGCCCTGCCGCTGCCCGACTCCGGCGAGCTGACCGGCACCCTGGCCGAGCTGCCGCACAGCGAGGTCCTCGGCTATGCGGCAACCCTCGGCGTGCACACCGCGGCGGACACGGATGTGGCGCCGCGTACGGTGACCACCGTCGAGGACGTCCAGTTGCGGGTCGAGGAAATCGCGGCGCTGCGCGCCTCGTTGCCCTTCGGTATCGACGGCATCGTGATCAAGGCCGACCTCGCCGCCGACCAGCACGACGCCGGCTCAGGGACCCGTGCGCCGCGCTGGGCCATCGCGTACAAGCTTCCGGCCGTGGAGAAGGTCACCCGGCTCCTCGGTGTCGAGTGGAATGTGGGCCGGACGGGCATCATCGCGCCGCGAGCGGTGCTGGAGCCGGTCGAGATCGACGGATCGACCGTCGGCTACGCCACGTTGCACAACCCGGCCGACATCACCCGCCGTGATCTGCGCCTGGGCGACCATGTGATGGTCTACAAGGCGGGTGACATCATCCCCCGCATCGAGGCGCCCGTCGCCCATCTGCGGACGGGCGAGGAGCAGTCGGTCGTCTTCCCCGAGGCGTGCCCGCAGTGCGGTTCCGAGATCGACACCAGCGAGCAGCGCTGGCGCTGCGTCCGCGGCCGGAACTGCCGCCTCGTCGCCTCCGTCTCCTACGCGGCGGGGCGCGACCAGCTGGACATCGAGGGCCTCGGCGCCACCCGCGTCGTCCAGCTCGTCGATGCCGGGCTGGTGGCCGACTTCGCCGACCTGTTCACGCTGGAGCGCCCGCAACTGCTCGAACTGGAACGAATGGGCGACACCAGCACCGACAACCTGCTGGCCGCGATCGACGCGGCGCGCGTCCAGCCGCTCTCGCGGGTCTTCTGCGCCCTGGGCGTGCGCGGTACCGGACGCTCCATGTCGCGGCGGATCGCCCGGTACTTCGCGGACATGGACCGCATCAGGGCCGCCGACGCCGAGACGCTCCAACGGGTCGACGGCATCGGCAAGGAGAAGGCCGCGGGCGTCGTCGCGGAGCTGGTGGAGCTGGCTCCGCTGATCGAGAAGCTGACCGCCGCCGGGGTCAACATGACGGAACCGGGCGCGACCCCGCCCCCGGAGCCGGGCGAGGAGGCCGCCGGGGAGGCCGGGGGCGCGGACGGACGGCCGCTGGACGGGATGACCGTGGTGGTCACCGGTGCCATGACGGGAGCGCTGGAGAAGCTCTCGCGCAACGAGATGAACGAGCTGATCGAACGGGCGGGCGGGAAGGCCTCCTCCAGCGTTTCCAAGCGCACCACGCTGCTTGTGGCCGGCGAGAAGGCCGGTTCCAAGCGGACCAAGGCGGAGGATCTCGGAGTCCGGATCGCAGCCCCCGAGGAGTTCGCCGAACTGATCGAGGAGTTCCTGCCGACCGGGGAACCCCTGCCGTCCGAGGCGTGACCGTCCGAGGCGTGAACGACGCAGCCCTTTGATTTTGCGTGGGAGTGGCTTTCTTTGCCTGTCTATTGCATAGTGAGGGCTCGGTCATGCCTCGCTATCCGCGGGTCAATGGGTGTGTGAACGGCTGCGACAGCGGGCCGGGGGTGAGGGGCGATGCGTTCTTTGCGCGACGGACAGCGGCACGCCCGCTCCGTTCACCGGCAGCACCGGGCAGCGACCCGTGGGCTCGCGCTCGACCTCGGCAGCTCCCGGACCCGTGCCTGGATTCCCGGACAGGGCGTCGTCGCCGACACCGGGGCCGACCCGGGCGACGGGTACGGCCAGGACAGTCCGGTCCGGCGCGGACGCATCGTCGACACGGAGTCCTGCGGCCGGATGCTCGGCCGGATCGCCGACACGGCACTGGGCGCCGACCGCAGCGACACGGTGATAGTCCTCAGCCACCCCGTGCTCGCAGGCCTCGAACACCGTGCCGCCGCACGGGAGATCCTCGCCTCGCTCGGCCCGTCGAGCGTCATCGTCCTGGACAGCGCCAGGGCCGCCGCCGCGGACGCCGGACCGCAGGACGGCGGCCCGCTGCTCGTCGTCGACCTCGGTGCCGAACTGACCGAGGCGACACTCCTGGTGGACGGGCAGGTGCGCGACGCGCGGCTGGCCGAGACCGGGCTGAGCGATCTGGAGCCCGGTGATCCGCCCACCGCCGTCGTCCGGGCCGTCCTGGACATGGTCATGGCGATGTGGCAGCAGGACAGCCACGGTGCGGTGCTCGGGGCCCTGCGCAAGGGCCCGCTGCTCGCCGGAGGCGGTGCACTGCGCCCGGACGTCACCAACCGGATCGCGATCCGCCTCGGCGTCCCGGTCCGCCTTCCGGACGACCCGGCGACCACGGTCGTGCGCGGCGCAGGGCTGTTCCTCAGCTCCGTGCTCCGCCACGCCACCGTCGCGCCTGCCCTGCCCGGCCGAGCGGGGTGACCGCCCTCCCGGGTGCGCCCCGGGGCGACGCGCATCCGCGGGAGCGGCAGGCTCCTCCGGCGCACCGCCGACGCGCGGGCGCGGCGCGGGAGTTCCTCGCGGCACTCCTCCTTGCCGTGCTCACCGTCGCAGGCGGCGCGCCCGCCGCCGTCGGTGCGGGTCTCCCCGCCCGGTCCACGGCCGCTGCGACATCCTTCGCCGGTGACCTGTCCGGAGCACGCCCGGCCGTCCGGAACCTCGGCCGCACCGACCGCACCGACCGCACCGACCGCACGAACCCTCGCCCAGGGCCCGGCGCCCATGACCTCCTGCGTGCCCGTGTCGCGGTCGAGGGGCTGCGGCCCGGACCGGAGACCGCGCCCCTGCCGGAGGCCGTCGCCGAACACCCCCGCACCCCTCAGCACCTTCCGCCGCCCGGTCCGGGCGCCCCGCTCCCGCGCCCGCCCGGCCTCCTGCCGCCGCACCCCGTCCCCGGATGCACCCTGGCCGTGACCCCGGCCGCCGCCGACCGCTTCCGCGCCGTGCTCCCCGGTGTGCGCGGGCCTCCGGGCGAGGCCGTTCACCGGCCCCGGGACCTGTCACCGGTCCCGTCCCGTATCCCCGCCGCGGCACCCTGATCCGGACGAAGGACTCCAGGGGCCCGGCGCCCCTCGGAGGAATCCCATGACTCGCGCCACCACGGTGCGGGCGGTTCTGGCTGCGGCCGTCCTGCTCGTCGCCGTGCTCATCACGCTGACCATGTCCCCCAGACTCGGCCTCGACCTCCAGGGCGGCACCAGAATGGTGCTCCAGGCCGAGGACTCCGGCACCGCGAAGGCGGACCGCGAGAGCACCGACCGCACCCTGGAGGTGCTGCGCAAACGCATCGATTCGCTCGGAGTCGCGGAACCGACCCTGACCCGGTCCGGCGAGGACCGGATCATCGTCGAGCTCCCGGACGTCCAGGACCCCCGCAAGGCCGCCGAGGTCATCGGCAGAACCGCCCAGCTGACCTTCCACGCCGTCCAGGGCTCCGGAGCCTCCGGCGGTCCGGAGGCCGCCGACGGGCTGACGCTCCCCGACGAGCAGGGCCGCGACCTGGCGCTCGGCCCCGCCGCGCTCTCCGGCGCGGGCGTCAAGGATGCCTCCGCCTCGTTCGACGCCCAGCAGGGTGCCGGCTGGTCCGTCTCCCTCGACTTCCACAAGGACGCCGGCCGGGACTGGACCCGGCTCACCGGGGAGGCCGCCTGTCACCCGGTCCAGGACGAGCGGCGCCGGGTCGCCATCGTCCTGGACAAACAGGTGATCTCCTCACCGCAGGTCTCGCCGACCGTCGGCTGCGACACCGGACTGCCCTCCGGTTCCACCCAGATCACCGGCTCCTTCAGCGCCGACGAGGCCCGCGAGCTCGCGCTGCTGATCCAGGGCGGCGCGCTGCCGGTGCCCGTCGAGATCGTCGAGCAGCGGACCGTCGGCCCGACGCTCGGCGCCGCCGCCATCGACGCCAGTGCCCGCGCAGCCCTCATCGGGGCCGCGGCAACGGCCCTGTTCATCACCGTCGTCTACCGGCTCTTCGGCGCGCTCGCCGCCGTGGCTCTCGGCGCCTACGGAGTGATCTCGTACGCCGCGCTCGTCGCGCTCGGCGTCACCCTCACCCTGCCCGGACTCGCCGGTTTCGTCCTCGCCGTCGGCATGGCGGTCGACGCCAACGTGCTGGTCTTTGAACGGGCCAGGGAGGAACACGCACAGCATCCGGGCCGGTCCCTGCGCACCTCGCTGACCGCCGGGTTCCGGCATGCCTGGAGCGCCGTCGCCGACTCCAACGTGACGACCCTGATCGCGGCCGGGCTGCTCTTCTTCCTCGGCTCAGGACCGGTCAAGGGCTTCGGCGTCACACTCGGCATCGGTGTCCTGGCGTCGATGTTCTCCGCGCTGGTCATTGCCCGCGCCCTCACCGAGACCGCCGCGGGCTCCCGCTTCGTCAGCAACTACCGGGGCGTCAACGGCATCGCCGCCCCCGGCCGGGTGAGGACCTGGCTGAACCGCCGCGACCCGCAGCTGATGCGCTCCCCGCGCCGCTGGCTGCTGGTTTCCGCGGTGCTGATCGCGGTGGCGGTGGCCGGCATCCTGGTGCGCGGCGTCAACTTCGGCGTCGAGTTCACCGGGGGCCGCCTCGTCGAGTACGCGACCAGCCGCCCCGTCGACGTGGAGAGCGCACGTACCGCGCTGACCGGCGCGGGCTTCCCGGACGCCGAGGTCACCACGGCGGGCGCGGGCGACATCTCGGTGCGGACCGGTGAACTCGACAACGCCGGCGAGCACGCGGTGCGCGCCGCACTCGCCGAGGAGGGCGGCGAGACCACCAAGGTCAGGGACGAGCTCATCGGCCCCAGCCTGGGCGACGAACTGCGGCGCAATGCCCTGATCGCACTGGCCATCGCCGTCCTCGTCCAACTGGCCTATCTGGCGGTCCGGTTCCGCTGGACGTTCGCGGTGGCCTCGGTCGGGGCGCTGGTCCACGACGTGATCATTCTGATCGGTGCCTTCGCCTGGCTGGGACGCACCGTGGACGGCATCTTCCTGGCGGCGCTCCTCACCGTCATCGGGTACTCCGTCAACGACTCGGTGGTGGTCTTCGACCGGGTCAGGGAGCTGTGGGCGAAGGCCCGCAGGGAGCCGCTCGGGGCGGTGGCGAACCGGGCCGTTCTGCAGACCGTTCCCAGAACCGTCAACACGGGGATGGGCGCCCTGTTCATCCTCGTCGCACTGGCCGTGCTGGGCGGTGACTCGCTCGCGGACTTCGCGCTCGCGCTGCTGATCGGCATCGTCGTCGGGACGTACTCCTCGGTCATGACCGCGGTGCCGGCGGCGCTCCTCCTGGAGCGCGGCAGCAAGGCGCCGCCGCCCGTCCGCACACGCGGCCCGCGCGGGAGATCCGGAGCCGGGCGCCGGGACCCGCTCGACAACGGGGCCCGCGTGTAGTCCCCGTCGCCCCGCGCCGCCCGGGCGGCGCGGGGCGACGCGCGTCGGTTGTGGCAATCGCACCGGGCACAACGGCACAATCCTGGTCAGACACCCATGATCGGAGCGTGCCTGTGCCCGTCGTGCTGCGTGAGGCATGGACCACCCTCGTACCCGACATGAACGACCGGCACGGACCGCTGCCGCCGCTGATGCTCGCCCTGACCGTCGTCACCGGGCTGGTCGACGCCGTCAGCTATCTGGAGCTCGGCAGGGTCTTCGTGGCGAACATGACCGGGAACGTGGTGTTCTCCGGCTTCGCGTTCGCCGGAGCCCCGGGGTTCTCCCTGGCCGCCTCGCTCGTCGCGCTCGCCGCGTTCGTGGCCGGGGCGCTGGCCGGCGGTCTGATCGTCCACCACTCCCACGCCCACCGCGGCCGCATGCTGCTGCACGCGCTGTGCGTCGAGACCTTGTGCGTCCTGGCCGCCCTGGTCGTCACGCTGATCTCCGGCAGCCCGTACGACGGCGGCGTGCGCTTCACCCTCGTCGTGCTGCTCGCCCTCGGCCTGGGCGTGCAGAACGCCGTCTCGCGGGCGCTCGCCGTACCCGACCTCACCACCACCGTGCTGACACTGACCATCACCGGCATCGCCTCCGACGGCCGGCTCGCCGGGGGCGGCGGCAGCAGGGCCGGACGCCGGATCCTCTCGGCCGCCGCGATGCTGGCCGGCGCCCTCGTCGGAGCCGTGGCCGTGCTGCACCGACATCCGACCCTGCCGCTGGTCCTGGCCGTCGTGATCCTCGCGGTGGTGTGCCTGGCCGCGCAGCTCCTCGCCCGGGCGGACGGCCCGTGGACCCTGCCCGTCGTCAAGAAGTGAGCGCCGCGGACACGCCCCGTCCGCGGACACTCCGCTTTAGGGGGCGAGCGACCGCAGATACGCCGCGGTGTCCTGGTCGGCGGGCAGGAACGTCTCGATGGCGAGCTCCGCGACCGTCACGTCCATCGGGGTGTTGAACGTGGCGATGGAAGCGACGAAGGAGAGCAGCCGGCCGTCCTGTTCGATCAGCAGCGGCAGTGCGAACGGCACCGACGCCGAGGGCTCGTCCCACTCCCGCCCGCCGGCTTCCGGTCCCACCGGATAGCCCGCGACCTCCTCGTACAGCTCACGCAGCTCCGCGGAACGGACCAGGGCGATCTGACGCTCCATCTGCGCCAGCAGATCGGCCCGCCACTCCCGCAGATTGCGGATCCGCGGCGCCAGCCCCTCCGGGTGCAGGGTGAGCCGCATCGCGTTCAGCGGCGGGGCGAGCAGATGCTCGGCCACCCCCTCCGTCAGCCGGGCGATTCCCTGATTGGCCGCCACCACGTTGTACATACCGTCCACGACGAGCGCCGGATACGGGTCGTAGCCCTGAAGCAGCCGGTCCATCCCCTCGCGCAGCGCGCCCATCGCGGGGTCGTCGAGTGCGGTCTCCGTGTAGCGGGGGGCGTAACCGGCGACCACCAGCAGGGCGTTGCGTTCCCGCACGGGCACGTCCAGGTGCTCCGCCAGCCGCAGGACCATCTCCTCGCTGGGGCGCGAGCGCCCCGTTTCGATGAAGGAGATGTGCCGGGCCGAGGAGTCGGCCCGCAGCGCCAGCTCCAGCTGGCTGATCCGGCTCCGCTCCCGCCAGCTGCGCAGAAGCGGCCCCACTCCCGTGTCAGGCGCGACAGTTGTCATACCGAGACCGTAACGTCACCGGCACCGACCACGAGCGAGGGAGCCCTGTATGCCCGCCGCACCGCTGCCGCAGGACGAGATCGAGAACGGGCTGCGTGAACTGCCCGGCTGGACGCTGGACGGGGACCGGATCAGCTGCACCTACCGGCTCCCGTCACACTTCGCCGCCGCCGGGCTCACCGTCCATGTCGCCCAGATCCAGGACGAGCTGAACCACCACTCCGATCTGACGCTCGGCTACAACACCGTCGCGCTCTCGGTGAACTCCCACGACGCCGGCGGCAAGGTGACCGAGAAGGACCTGGCACTCGCCGCCAGGGTGGCGGCCGTGGCTCCGGGGCACGGGGCGAAGTAGCGGGCGGACCTTGGCTGTCAGGGCGTCCCGCCGAGGCGCGGAATGCCCGGCCGGCCGGGCCGTGTCCTAGAGTCCTTCGCATGCTGGACTACAACAGCGAGGCGGCCGTCTACGACTCCACGCGCGGCGGTGTGCCCCGGGCCGATGCCGCCGCCACCGCGGTGCTGGATCTGGTCCCGCCCGGTGCGCGCTCCCTGCTCGACATCGGCTGCGGCACCGGACTGGTCACCGAGCGGATCGCCGTCGGCCGGCCCGGCCTGCGGGTGACCGGCTCCGATGCCGCCGTCGGTATGGCGCGGGTCGCCCGGCAGCGGGTCGGCGCCGTCGTCCTCGCCGACGCACGGCGGCTTCCCCTGCCGGACGGGGCGGTCGACGCGGTGACGGCCGTCTGGCTGCTCCACCTGCTGCGCGAGGAGGGTGACGTACGGGCCGTGGTGGCCCAGGCAGCCCGGGTGCTGCGGTCCGGCGGGGTGTTCGTCGCCACCGTCGACAAGGACGCCTCGCACGACGTGGGCAGCGACATCGACGAGGCGTTCGCCCCGTACCTGGCACCCTCTCCGTCCGACGCCACCGACCGGGTCATCGCGTACGGGGCCGAGTGCGGTCTCGACGTGACGGGGAGTGCCGTCTTCCGCGGGCACGGGCAGGGCCGGACGCCGATGAGCGCGGCACGCGGAGTGCGCCGCGGCTACTACGCCTCACGCCTGGAACTGCCCGGACCGGCCGCCGAACAGCTCGTCGAGTCCCTGGCCGCGCTGCCGGGCCCCGACCGGCCCCGCGCCGAACCGGTGTACCGGCTGCTGGCGTTCTGCCGCCGGCAGGGCACGGACCGCGGGGCGGTCTGATCCGCCGGACAGCCCTCAGGCGTCCCACGCTCCGCTCCGGGCGGCCTCGGCGGCGAAGGCCGTGAAAGACTCCGGATCACGGCCCAGGACCTGCTTGACGCCCTCGGTCAGCGTCGCGTTGTGCCCGTCCAGCAGCATCGCGAACAGGCCTGCCAGGAAGCCTGCTTCGGCCTCCGGTACGCCGTACCGCTCCAGCATCACCGCGTACTCGGGGCCCGACACCGCGGCATAGCGCACCTCCCGCCCGGCAGCCCGGGTGATCTCCGATGCCGCCTCCTCGAAGGTCAGCAGCCGGGGGCCGGTCAGCTCGTGCACCTCGCCGGCGCCGGGGCCGCACAGCGCCGCGACCACCACGTCGGCGAGGTCACCGGCGTCCACGAACGGCTCGGCGGTGGAGCCGGCCGGGAAGACCAGCTCGCCGCCCAGCACCCCGTCGAGCAGGGCGCCCTCGCTGAAGTTCTGCGCGAAGAACGCCGAGCGCACCACGGTGAGTTCGCCGTCCCCCGCCGCCGCGCGCAGTGCCTCCTCCGCAATCACCGCCTGCGGCTCGCCCCGACCCGAGAGCAGCACCAGCCGACTTACCCCGCAGCCCCGTGCGATCCGCCCGAAGGCCGTCATCGCCTCCGGAGCACCGGGCGCCGCCAGATCGGGGTAGTACGCGATGTACGCCGCGTCCGCACCCCGCAGCGCGGCCTCCCAGCCCGCCTCGTCCGCCCAGTCGAACGGGACCTCGCCGTGCCGTGATCCGGCCCGCACCGGTACCCCGCGCGCGGTGAGCCGTTCCACCACCCGGCGGCCCGTCTTGCCCGTCCCGCTCGTCACCAGCACCCGGCCCGTACCGGGGGTCTTCCGATTCTCGTTCACCCTGTCCTGTGTCATGACTCAAGGCTCGCCGCGGAGCGCCGTCCGTTCCATCTCCGAGCCGCTCGGCTCCCTACGCGAACGTCTACGCTGCTGCCCATGGACGCACTTGCCGGACTCCTGGACGGGCCGCGGGCCAGGGGGGCCTTCCTGCTGCGGATGGTGATGGAACCGCCGTGGTCCGTACGGATCGAGGACCGGGCGCCGCTCTGTCTGATGTCGATGGCCCGGGGCGAGGCCTGGATCGTCCCCGCCGGGGGCGCCGAACCCGTACTGCTGCGCCCCGGTGACCTCGCCGTCGCGCGCGGGCCCGAGCCGTACACCGTCGGGGACCTGCCCGGCACCGCCCCGCAGACCCGGATCGGACCGGGCGGCACCTGCACCACCCTGCGCGGTGAACCGCTCTCCCAGTCCATGCAGCTGGGCGTACGCACCTGGGGCAACGCACCGGACGGTGCGGCGGCCATGCTCGTCGGCACCTATCTGCTGGACGGCGAGATCAGCAGACGGCTGCTGGACGCCCTTCCCCCGCTGCTCCTGCTGCCCGCCGACGGCCGGAGCAGTCCGCTGCTCGCGCTGCTCGACAGCGAGATCGCCAGGGACGAGCCCGGGCAGAGCGTGGTGCTGGACCGGCTCCTGGATCTGCTGCTGATCGACGCGCTGCGCACCTGGTTCTCCCGGCCCGGGGCCGAGGCCCCCGCCTGGTACCGCGCCATGGGCGATCCCGTCGTCGGGCGGGCGCTGCGGCTGCTCCAGAACGAGCCGGCCCACCCCTGGACGGTCGCGGCCCTGGCCGAACGGACCGGAGTCTCCCGGGCCGGACTCGCCAGGCGCTTCACCGAGCTGGTGGGGGAGCCCCCGATGAGCTATCTGACCGGATGGCGGCTGGCCGTCGCGGCCGACCTGCTGCGGGAGACGGACGCGACGGTCGAGGCGGTGGCCCGCAAGGTCGGCTACAGCCAGGCGTTCGCCTTCAGCACCGCCTTCAAAAGGGTCCGCGGGGTCGGGCCGCAGGACTACCGCAACAGAAGGGGCTTGCCGGATCGGCAAGAAAGTTTGCCCACGGGTTGATGTGCGGTGACGCTGTTCCCATGAGCAACGACACCGGTCACGGTCACCACCACGACAGCAGCCACGGCCACCACCACGACGCGGCCCATCCCGACTGGGATGTCATGGGACCGCTGCTGGAGCGGAACGCCGAACTCAGCAGCGGACAGTACACGCAGGCGGCCCGCTGGATCGCCACCCGGCCCGACGCCCCGAAGGTCCGCCGGATCGTGGACATCGGCAGCGGCCCGGGCGTCATCGCCTGTCTGCTCGCCGAGGCGTTCCCGGAGGCGGAGGTCGTCGCCGTCGACGGCACCCCGGCCCTGCTGGAGCGCACCCGCGACCGAGCCCACCGGCTCGGGCTCGGCGACCGCGTCACCACCCTGCACGCCGACCTTCCCGCGGAGCTGGGACGCGCGGGTGAGGCGGATCTGATCTGGGCGGGCAACGCCCTGCACCACCTGGGCGACCAGCGCGCCGCGCTGGCCGGATTCGCCGGGCTCCTGCGCCCCGGCGGCACCGTCGCACTCGTCGAGGGCGGGCTGCAGCCCCGGCAGTTGCCGCGTGACCTCGGCTTCGGCCGGCCCGGTCTGGAGGAGCGGCTCGATGTGATCCAGGCCGAGGCCTTCGAGCAGATGCGGGCGGATCTGCCCGGCACCAAGCGGGAGACCGAGGACTGGGCGGCCCTGTTCACCGCGGTGGGCCTCGCCCCGCAGGGCACCCGCAGCTTCCTGCTCGACCTGCCCGCGCCCCTCACCGATGTCGCACGCGACCATGTCATCGCCGAGTTCGGCCGCCGCCGTGCCGGCCTCGGGGAGCGGCTCGACGCCGAGGACAACGCGATGCTCGACCGGCTGCTCGACCCCGAGGACCCGGCCGGACTGCACCGGCGCACCGACACCTTCCTGCTGCTGGCCCGGACAGTCCACCTCGGTCGTAAGGCCTGAGCGCGACCGCTCTACGCAGTGCCGGACACCGGCTCCAGCCGCCACCACTGGCCGGGGGAGTCGGTGTCCTCCCACTGCTGGACAGCGGCCCCCTCCGCCGTGCTGCCGTCGGCGACCTCAAGGACCAGGCCGCTCACGAAACTGACCAGGGTGACCGTGCCCGGGGCCTCCAGGTGCCGCTCGATCAGCCACTCCTGCGCGCCGAAGTTGTTGGCCCGCCACTGCTGGATCAGCGCGCCGTTCTCCGTGGAGGCACCCCGCACGTCCAGCCGTTTGCCGCTGTGCGCGTTGACCACATGGTGCAGGGCCGCGCCCTCGTGGACCGGGGTGAACTCCCAGTGCTGGGCCGCCGTCCCGTTCTCCGCGTTCTGCTGCACCGGTGCGCCGCCGCCCTTCGCGGCGTCGCGCACCTCGAGCACCAGCCCGCTGCCCACATTGCGCAGCCGGTACGGCCCCGCCCCGACGAGGGGCGCGGTCTCCCCGGTCATCTTCCGGTCCCTTCGTACAGCGAACCGCCGCCCGGCCGACGGCCGGACGGCGGTTGCGCAGTCGATCAGCGGCGAGACGAGGCCTCAGGCGCCGAGGTTGAACTCACCCGGGTGCGAGCCCAGCCGCTTGCCCTCGTCCAGCGCCGCGAACGCGGCCAGGTCGTCGTCGTCCAGCTCGAAGCCGAACACATCGATGTTCTCCGCGATCCGCGACGGGGTCACGGACTTGGGGATCACCACGTTGCCCGTCTGGAGGTGCCAGCGCAGCACCGCCTGGGCCGGTGTGCGGCCGTGCTTCTGCGCGACCGCGACGACCGTCGGGACCTCCAGGAGGCCCTTGCCCGAACCCAGCGGGGACCAGGCCTCGGTCGCGATGCCGTGCTTCGCGTGCAGCGCGCGGGACTCGGCCTGCTGAAGCTGCGGGTGCAGCTCGATCTGGTTGAGCACCGGCACCACGGAGGTCTCGCCGAGCAGGCGCTCCAGGTGCTCGGGAAGGAAGTTCGAGACGCCGATGGCCTTCGCGCGGCCGTCGGCGTAGATCTTCTCGAACGCCCGGTACGAGTCCACGTACGCGTCCTTGGCCGGAACCGGCCAGTGGATCAGGTACAGATCGACGTAGTCGAGGCCCAGCTTGTCCAGCGAGTCGTCGAACGCGCGCAGCGTCGAGTCGTAACCCTGCTCGGAGTTCCACAGCTTCGTGGTCACGAAGAGCTCGTCGCGGGCGACCCCGGAGGCGGCGATGGCCCTGCCGGTGCCGCCCTCGTTGCCGTAGATCGCTGCGGTGTCGATGCTCCGGTACCCGGACTCGATTGCTGTGGCGACCGCCTTCGCGGCCTCGTCGTCCGGCACCTGCCAGACTCCGAAACCGAGCTGGGGCATCTCGACGCCGTTGTTGAGGGTGAGGGAGGGGACCTGGCTCACGAGCGGTCGATCCTAACGTCGGGGGGTGGGACTCCCAGTGTGAACGATCAATACGGCCCGCACATTCCCGTGTCCGGGCCGATTCTCCCGGCACGCTACCTCCGGCACGACCGGCGGGAGGGGCACTCCGCACGAACCGGTACGGGCCCGGGCCGGCTCAGCGGTACAGCGCGTCCACCTCGGCCGAGTACGCGGTCTCGATCGCCTTGCGCTTCAGCTTCAGCGACGGCGTGAGCAGACCGTGCTCCTCGGTGAACTGATGCGCCAGAATCCGGAACGTACGGATCGATTCGGCCTGGGAGACCGCGGTGTTGGCGGCCACCACCGACCTCCGGACCTCCATCTCCAGATCCGGGTCCCGCACCAGGTCGCCCGGCGAGAGCTGCTGCCGTCCCTGCATCGCGAGCCAGTGCTCCACAGCCTCCTGGTCCACGGTGACCAGCGCCGCGATGTACGGCCTGTCGTTGCCGACCACGATGCACTGAGCCACCAGCGGGTGCGCCCGCACCCTCTCCTCCAGACCGGCAGGCGAGACGCTCTTGCCGCCGGACGTCACCAGGATCTCCTTCTTCCGCCCGGTGATCGTCAGATAGCCGTCCTCGTCCAGCGCCCCGATATCCCCGGTGGCCAGCCAGCCGTCGTTCAGTACCGCGTCGGTGGACTTCGGGTCGCCCAGGTACCCGGAGAACACATTGCGGCCGTACACCCAGATCTCGCCGTCCTCGGCGATGTGCACCGTGGTGCCGGGGATCGGCTGCCCCACCGTGCCGTACCGGGTGCGCTCGGGCGGATTGGCGGTGGCCGCGGCGGTCGACTCGGTCAGTCCGTACCCCTCGTACACCGTGACACCGGCCCCCGCGAAGAACAGCCCGAGCTGCCGTTCCATCCCCGAGCCGCCGGACATGGCGTGCCGGATCCGGCCGCCCATCGCATCCCGGACCTTCTTGTACACGACCTTCTCGAAGAACTGGTGCTGCATGCGCAGCCCGGCGGACGGGCCGGGGCCGGTGCCGAACGCCCGCGCCTCCATCGCCTCGGCGTACTTCACCGCGACGTCGACGGCCTTGTCGAACGGTCCTGCCTTCCCCTCGGCCTCAGCCTTGCGGCGGGCGCCGTTGAAGACCTTCTCGAAGATGTACGGCACCGCCAGGATGAACGTGGGGCGGAACGTCACCAGGTCCGGCATCAGCGCCTTCGCCGACAGCTCCGGCTGGTGGCCCAGCTTCACCCGGCCACGGATCGCCGTGACCTCGACCATCCGCCCGAAGACGTGCGCCAGCGGAAGGAAGAGCAGAGTCGAGGCCTCGTCGCCCGGCCGGGAGTGGAAGACAGACTCCCAGCGCAACGCCATCGTGTCCGTCTCGAACATGAAGTTGGCGTGCGTGATCACACAGCCCTTGGGCCGTCCCGTGGTGCCCGAGGTGTAGATGACGGTCGCCACCGAGTCGGGCGTCACCGCACGCCGGTGCCGGTGCACGACGTCGTCCCCGACGTGGACGCCCGCGTCGACCAGTTCGGTCACCGCGTCGGCGTCCAGCTGCCAGAGCCGCTTCAACTGAGGCAGCTGGTCGATGACCGAAGCGATCGTCATCGCATGGTCCTCGTGCTCGACCATGACCGCCGAGACCTCGGCGTCGTGGAGCATCCAGAGGACCTGTTCGGCCGAGGACGTCGGGTAGACCGGCACGGACTGCGCGCCGACCGCCCACAGGGCGAAGTCGAAGAGCGTCCACTCGTAGCGGGTGCGCGACATCAGGGCGACCCGGTCACCGAACCGCACGCCGTGCGCGATCAGCCCCTTGGCCAGAGCCAGCACCTCGTCGCGGAACGTCGCGGAGGTGACATCCAGCCAGCGACCTTGTGCGTCCTTGCGGCAGAGGGCGACCCGGTTCGGATCCTCCTCTGCATAGTCGAAAACGACGTCGGCGAGCCCGCCCACGTGGGGCGCGGCCGCCATGGGTGGGACAGTGAACTCGCGCAATGACCTGCTCCTTGTGGCGCTCCGCACAGCGCCGTGACGCTACCCCACCGGACGCCGTAGCGGGAGAGTCGTAAGCGGCCCGTAAAACGTGGCATCTGCACTGGTCAGGGGCTGAAATCCGGCCAGATGGGCAAGGCTCGGGCGCGCTTTGGACCAAGGCGTAAGCGGCTCGCGCGGGAATCTCCACCGAATCTGTACGCCGCAATCACTGCCGGTCCGGACGGGTACGGGGGATTGGTCCGCATCTGTCGGCCCTGACCGGGTTGGGCCGTCCCGGCAGGGACCACGGCCACGAGCCATTCTCCCCCTTGCCCGGACGCGTCATGCACCGTCCCGGCCACGGATTGCGCCGAGCCCGCCCGGCGGTCGGATCAGCCGGTCGCCGCCCGCCAGGATCGCCGAGGCGAGCGCGTCCGCCGCCTGTTGCGCGCCGTCCCGGCGGCGGCCGTGCAGCAGGACGAAATCCACCTCGCCGAGCTCCGGCAGCCCCGCCCTGGCCGGCACCGGGACCAGTCCGGGCGGGACCAGGCCCCGGCTGTGCGCCATCACGCCGAGCCCCGCGTGGGCGGCCGCGATCAGACCACTGAGGCTGCCGCTCGTGCACGCGACCCGCCACGACCGCCCCTGCCCCTCCAGTACCTCCAGCGCGCGGGCCCGGGTGATGCCCGGCGGCGGGAAGAGGATCAGCGGCACCGGGCGGTCCGGGTCGATCCGCAGCCCCGGCGCGCCGATCCAGGTGAGCGCGTCCTGCCAGACCAGCTCCCCGTGGGTGTCGCCGGTCCGACGCTTGGCCAGCACCAGATCGAGTCGTCCCGCCGCCAGCTGCTGGTGCAGCGTGCCCGACAGCTCCACGGTCAGCTCCAGCTCGACGTCCGGATGGTCGCGGCGGAACGACTGGAGGATCTCCGGCAGCCGGGTCAGCACGAAGTCCTCCGAGGCCCCGAACCGCAGCCGCCCGCGCAGCCGGGTGCCGGTGAAGAACGCCGAGGCCCGCTCATGGGCCTCCAGGATCGTCCGGGCGAAACCGAGCATCGCCTCGCCGTCCACGGTGAGATCGACCCGGTGGGTGTCACGGGTGAACAGCTGACGCCCGGCCGCCTCCTCCAGCCGCCGCACGTGCTGGCTCACCGTGGACTGCCGCACTCCCAGCCGGCGGGCGGCCCGGGTGAAGCTCAGGGTCTGGGCGACGGCGAGAAAGGTGCGCAGCTGCGCGGGGTCGTACATGACGCCACGTTATCGCGATCCGTGATCACAGTAAGAGCGGTATGCCGGATTCCCGATGTCGGTGATCAGGAGCAGGATGGAGAGGGCACGACCATGAACGAGAGAACACGTGGAGCACATGAGCCGCCGCACCCTGCAGTTGCCGTCCTGGCTGCCGATCGACCCGTACATCCTGGCGCTGATCGGCACCGTCGTACTCGCGGCGCTGCTGCCGGCCTCCGGCGCGGCCGCCGACGTCGCGGGCGGGGCCTCCACCGGCGCGGTCGCGTTCCTCTTCTTCCTCTACGGCGCACGGCTCTCCACCGCTGAGGCACTCGACGGACTCAGGCACTGGCGGCTCCACCTCACCGTCCTGGCCTGCACGTTCGTCGCCTTCCCGCTGCTGGGACTGGCGAGTGGGGGACTGGTGCCGTACGTGCTGACGCCCCAGCTGCAGAGCGGCTTCCTCTTCCTCTGCCTGGTCCCCTCGACCATCCAGTCGTCGATCGCCTTCACCTCGATCGCCCGCGGCAACGTCCCCGCCGCGATCTGTGCGGGCTCCTTCTCCTCGATCGCCGGGATCTTCGTCACCCCGCTGCTCGCGGCCGCACTGCTCGGCAACAGCGGCGGCGGCTTCTCCGGGGACGCGCTGCTGAAGATCGGCGTCCAGCTGCTGCTGCCGTTCGTCGCGGGACAGCTTCTTCGCCGCTGGATCGGCGGCTTCATCGCCCGGCACAAGAAGGTCCTGGGCTTCGTCGACCGGGGCTCGATCCTGCTGGTCGTCTACACGGCGTTCAGCGAGGGCATGGTCGCCGGCATCTGGCACCAGGTCACCCCGGCCCGGCTCGGCGCCCTGCTCGGGGCCGAGGCGGTGCTGCTCTCGCTGATGCTGGCGGTGAGCTGGTACGGGGCGAAGCGGCTCGGCTTCGGCCGGGAGGACCGCATCGCCATCCAGTTCGCCGGTTCGAAGAAGAGTCTGGCCGCCGGCCTGCCGATGGCCAGCGTCCTGTTCGGCGCGCAGGCGAGCCTGGCCGTGCTGCCGCTGATGCTCTTCCACCAGATGCAGCTCATGGTGTGTGCGGTGATCGCGAAGCGACGCGCCCGCGACCCGCAGGAGCCGGCCGCGGGCGGCTCGGCGGTGACGCGGGATCCCGTCACGGTGACCTGACGGGAGCCGCCGCAGTCAGGGGCTGAGGCCGGCCGGCGCAGGGGGCGCTCCCCGCCGGCCGGACCCCTGACCCGTGCAGCGCGGGCGGGATGCCTCAGCCCCGGACGGCCGTCGCCTCCAGGGCGATGCGGTGCTCACCCGCGTACACGTTCATGGAAGGACCCCGCAGGAAGCCGACCAGGGTCAGGCCGGTCTCGGCTGCCAGGTCCACGGCGAGGGACGAGGGAGCCGACACGGCCGCCAGCATCGGGATGCCGGCCATCACCGCCTTCTGCGCCAGCTCGAACGAGGCCCGCCCCGAGACCAGCAGGATCGACCGGGACAGCGGCAGCCGGTTGTCGGTGAGGGCCCGGCCGACCAGCTTGTCGACGGCGTTGTGCCGGCCCACGTCCTCCCGTATGTCGACCAGCTCCCCCGTCTCGGAGAACAGCGCCGCAGCGTGCAGGCCCCCGGTCCGGTCGAACACCTGCTGCGAGGCGCGCAACCGGTCGGGGAGGGCGGCCAGCAGCGAGGGTTCGACCCGGACCGGGGGAGTGTCGGCGACGGGGTGCCGGGTCGTGGTGCGGACCGCGTCCAGGCTGGCCTTGCCGCACAGGCCGCAGGAGGACGTGGTGTAGACGTTGCGCTCCAGTGTGATGTCCGGGACCACGACACCGGGCGCGAGCCGCACGTCCACCACGTTGTACGTGTTGACCCCGTCGGCCGTCGCCCCTGCGCAGTACACGATCGACTGCACCTCGTGGCCCTCGCCGAGCACGCCCTCGCTCACCAGGAAGCCCGCCGCCAGCGCGAAGTCGTCACCCGGGGTGCGCATGGTGATGGCGAGCGGCTTGCCGTTCAGCCGGATCTCCAGGGGTTCCTCGGCGACGAGGGTGTCGGGGCGGGTGGAGACGACCCCGTCCCGGATGCGGATGGTGCGGCGGCGCTCGGTGACCCGTCCCATGACCGTTAGACCCGATTCTGTACGTGTTGGAAGCCGAAGCGGCCCTTGATGCAGAGGTTGCCGTGGGTCACCGGGTTGTCGTGCGGCGAGGTGACCTTCACGATCTCATTGTCCTGCACATGGAGCGTGACATTGCAGCCGACACCGCAGTAGGCGCAGACCGTGGTGGTCTGCGTCTGCGCGGCTTCGTCCCAGGTCCCGGCCTCCCGCATGTCGAACTCGCTCTTGAACGAGAGCGCCCCGGTCGGGCACACCTCGATGCAGTTGCCGCAGTAGACACACGCCGAATCGGTGAGCGGCACCCCGTGCTCCGTGGAGATGCGGGCGTCGAAACCGCGGCCCGCGACCGCGATGGCGAACGTGTTCTGCCACTGCTCGCCACAGGCGTCGACGCACTTGTAGCACTGGATGCACTTGTCGTAGTCCCGGACGTAGAGGTCGTTGTCGACCTTCGGCTCCTCGTTGACACGGGCCGCGTCGGCGCCGAAGCGGCCGGGCTCCGCCCCGTACTCCTTTATCCACTCGGCGGCCCGGGGTGTCGTCGACAGGTCGGTGGCCGAGGCGAGCAGCTCCAGCACGACCTTGCGGCTGTGCCGGGCCCGGTCGCTGTCGGTGCGCACCGACATCCCCGCCTCGGCCCGGCGCGAGCACGCCGGGGCGAGGGTACGGGCGCCCTCCACCTCCACGACACACACCCGGCAGGCGTTCTTCGGCGTGAGCGTGTCGCCCTGGCACAGCGTCGGCACGTCCTTGCCGGCGGACCGGCACGCCTCCAGGATCGTCGACCCCTCCGGTACCCGCGTCTCCTGCCCGTCGAGCGTGAACTCGATCAGACGGCGCGGGAGTTGCAGCGGAACAGCGGTCATGTGTAGACCCCCAGACGGTCGATGGCGGACTCGACGGCATTCCACGCGGTCTGCCCCAGACCGCAGATCGAGGCGTCGCGCATGGCCCGCCCCACCTCTCTCATCAGGGCGATGTCATCGGCGGCCGCGGCACCCGTACGGTCCTTGATCCGGTGCAGCGCCTCCTCCTGCCGTACCGTGCCGACCCGGCAGGGCACGCACTGCCCGCACGACTCGTCACGGAAGAACTCCGCGATCCGCAGCAGAATGCGCGGGAGGTCGACCGAACCGTCCAGGACCAGCACCACGCCCGAGCCGAGCGTCGTCCCCGCCGCCCGTGTCCCCTCGAAGGTGAGTGGGATGTCCAGCTCGTCGGGGCGCACGAAGCCGCCCGCCGCGCCGCCGAGGAGCACCGCGCGCAGATCCCCGGGCGGGCCCGCGAGCTCCAGCAGCTCCCGGAGGCTCGCGCCGAACGGCAGCTCGTAGACCCCGGGGGCGCTCACGCCGCCCGATACGCAGAACAGTTTGGTGCCGGTGGACGAGCCGGTGCCGGTGGCCGCGTACGCCGCGGCGCCCTGTTGCAGGACCGGCAGCACGTTGACCAGGGTCTCGACGTTGTTCACGACGGTCGGCTTGCCGAAGAGGCCCTTCTCGACCGGGAAGGGCGGCTTGGAGCGGGGTTCACCGCGCTGCCCCTCGATCGAGTTGAAGATCGCGGTCTCCTCGCCGCAGATGTACGCTCCCGCGCCCCGCCGGATCTCGATGTCGAAGGCGTACCCCTGGCCGAGGACGTCGGGGCCGAGCAGGCCCCTTCGGCGGGCGCTGTCCATGGCGTGGCTCAGCCGTTCGTACGCCCGCGGGTACTCGCCGCGCAGGTAGACGAATCCCTGCTGGGCGCCGGTCGCGTAGCCGGCCACGGTCATCGCCTCGACGAGGGCGTACGGATCGCCCTCCATCAGCACCCGGTCCTTGAAGGTGCCCGGCTCGCTCTCGTCGGCGTTGCAGACGAGGTAGTGCGGGGTGTCGGGCTGCTGGGCGGTGGCCTCCCACTTGCGCCCGGTGGGGAACGCGGCGCCGCCCCGGCCGACGAGGCCCGCGTCCAGGACCTCGCGGATGACGCCGGCGGGGCCGAGGGCGAAGGCCCGGCGCAGGGCGGCGTAGCCGCCGTTTGCGCGGTAGTCGTCGAGGGAGCCGGGGTCGGCGGTGCCGATGCGTTTGAGGAGTACGAGGTCCTGGCTGCCGGCCTGAGGGACGGCTGTCTCGGGTGGGGGTTCGGCGGGGGCGGACTCGGGGGAGCGGATCGCTGTGGCGAGGGTTGCCGGGGTGGCGGGGGCGATGACCGCGGTGCGGTGGGGGCGGTGGGTGGTGGCGCCTGCGGCGCAGCCGGGGGCTCCGCCCCCGGACTCCCGGTCCTCAGACGCCGGACGGGCTGGAAGGGCCGGGACCGGAAGGGGCGGGCCGGCTGACGGGGCTTGCTCGCCCGCCTGGATCAGCAGCGCCGCCGGTGCCCTCTCGCACAGGCCCAGGCAGGGGCTCTCCTGCCAGACCGCGCCCTCCGTGGCCGTGCCCGCCGGGGCGAAGGTCTCCGTCAGGCCGGCGCAGAGCGTGGCCGAACCGCGGGCCGCGCAGGCCAGGTCCGTGCAGACGTGGAGGACCTTCGCCGGGCGGGGGCGTACCGAGAACATCGCGTAGAACGTCGCCACGCCGTACGCCTCCGCGGGGGCCACCGTCAGCCGTCGGCAGATGTAGTCCAGGGCGCCCTCGCTGATCCAGCCCACCCGGTCGTTCACCGCGTGCAGGGCGGGCAGCAGCTGGTCGCGCCGGTCCTTGGCGGCCGCCGCACCGCCCTTCGCCCACCGCAGGTCCTCGTCGCTGCGGGTCTGCGCGCCCTCCCAGCCGGACGGCGGCGGTCCCAGCAGGCCGTCCACCGCGTCCCGTTCGGCGTCCGTCGGAGCGGCGTCCGTGTATTTCAGGTCCATGCGGGCACCAGCTTCTCGATCCGTACGGCGGATGCCTTGAACTCGGCGGTGCCGGCGATCGGGCAGTTCGCCTCGATCGTCAGCAGGTTGGTGTCGACCTCGTCCGGGAAGTGCATCGTCATGAAGGCGAGCCCCGGCCGCAGCCCGTCCTCGATCCACACCGGAGCGGTGACGCTGCCCCGGCGGGACGACACCCGAACCTCCTCGCCGGTCGCGACTCCGTAGGCGGCCGCGTCCTCCGGGCAGAGCTCGATGTATTCGCCGCGCCGCAGCGGCGATGCGTAACTCCCGCTCTGTACGCCGGTGTTGTACGAGTCGAGGCGCCGCCCCGTCGTCAGCCGCAGCGGGTACTCCTCGTCGGTGAGGTCGACCGGCGGATCGTGCTGGACGAGGCCGAAGGGAGCGGCCGGTCCTCGTCGTGCCGGATCGGTCTCCCAGAGCCGGGCGTGCAGGAAGCTCGACGGCAGCTTCTCCGTGTCGGGACAGGGCCACTGGAGCCCCTGGTGCTCCTCCAGCCGCTCATACGTCATCCCGAAGTGATCGGGGGACAGGGAGCGCAGTTCGTTCCACACCGTCTCGGAATCGGTGAACTTCCAGTCGTGGCCGAGGAGTCCGGCCAGGGCGCAGATGATGTCGATGTCCTCCCGCGCCTCGCCGGGCGGGATCAGCGCGGCCCGCACCCGCTGCACCCGGCGCTCGCTGTTGGTCGTGGTTCCGTCGGTCTCGGCCCAGGCGGCCGTCGCGGGCAGCACCACATCGGCCAGTTCGGCGGTCTTGGTCAGGAAGATGTCCTGGACCACCAGATGGTCCAGTGCCTCCAGCCGTCGTACGGCCTGTTCGCTGTCGGCCTCCGACTGGGCCGGGTTCTCGCCGATGCAGTACACCGCCCGCAGTCCGCCGCTCTCCATCGACTCGAACATCTCGGTGAGCGTCTTGCCGTACCGGGGCTGGATGACGGTGTCCCAGGAGCTTTCGAACTTCTGCCGGGAGTGCGGGTCGAGGATGTCCTGGAAGCCGGGCAGCTTGTTCGGGATGGCGCCCATGTCGCCGCCGCCCTGCACGTTGTTCTGCCCGCGCAGCGGCTGGACGCCGGAGCCGTACCGGCCGACGTGGCCGGTGAGCATCGACAGGTTGATCAGCGCGCGGACGTTGTCGGTGCCGTTGTGGTGCTCGGTGATGCCCAGCGTCCAGCAGAGCTGGGCCCGTTCGGCGGTGGCGTAGGCATGGGCCAGTTCGCGGATCGCCTCGGCCGGCACTCCCGTCACCTTCTCGGCCGCCGACAGCGTCCACGGTTCGACGAGTGCCGCGTACTCCTCGAAGCCGGTCGTGGCGCGGGCCACGAAGGCCCGGTTGACCAGTCCGGCGTGGATGATCTCGCGGCCGATCGCATGGGCCAGCGGAATGTCCGTGCCGACGTTCAGACCCAGCCAGCTCTCCGCCCACTCCGCCGTGGAGGTGCGGCGCGGGTCGACGGCGTGCATGCGGGCGCCGTTGTGGATGCCCTTCAGCACGTGCTGGAAGAAGATCGGGTGTGCGAAACGGGCGTTGGAGCCCCACATCACGATGAGATCGGTGTGCTCGACCTCCTCGTACGAGGAGGTGCCGCCACCCGAGCCGAAGGCCGCCGAGAGTCCGGCGACGCTGGGGGCGTGGCAGGTCCGGTTGCAGGAGTCCACGTTGTTGGTGCCCATCACCACCCGGGTGAACTTCTGGGCCACGTAGTTCATCTCGTTCGTGGCGCGGGCGCAGGACAGCATCGCGAAGGCGTCGGGGCCGTGCTCCTGCCGGGTCTGCCGGAAGCCGGCAGCGGCCCGGGCCAGCGCCTCGTCCCAGCTTGCCCGGCGCAGGGTGCCGTCCGCGTCCCGGACCAGCGGATGTGTCAGCCGCTCGTACTGCTTGCGCTCACGCCGGCGGCGGTTGTTGTTGTTGTTCACTGTGCACTCCCTGCTGGGGCCGTGGCGGCCGAGGAGGTGGTGGCGAGGAGGTCGGCGAGCGCGTGCACGGCGCGCAGCGTCGGCACGGGGACCCCGGCCAGATCGGCGAGTTCGACGACGGCGGCGAGCAGTACGTCGAGCTCCAGGGGCTTGCCCTTCTCCAGGTCCTGGAGGGTGGAGGTCTTGTGGTCGCCGACGCGTTCGGCGCCCGCGATGCGCCGTTCCACGGAGATCCCGGGCCGGCAGCCGACCGCGGCGGCGACGTCGAGGGTCTCGCGCATCATCGATTCGACGAGCGCGCGGGAGTCGGAATGGCGGCAGATCTGGCCCATGGTGGCCCTGGCCAGCGCGCTGATCGGGTTGAAGGAGATGTTGCCGATCAGCTTGATCCAGATGTCGTTGCGCAGATCCGGTTCCACCGGACACTTGAGCCCGCCCGCGACCATGGCCTCGCTGAACGCGTGGCAGCGCCGCGACACGGTCCGGTCCGGCTCCCCGATGGAGAACCTGGTGCCTTCGAGATGGCGGACGACGCCGGGCGCCTCGATCTCCGTGGCGGCGTAGACGACGCAGCCGATGGCCCGTTCGGGCGGCAGGGTGGAGCTGACCGCGCCGGCCGGGTCGACGCTGTTGATACGGCGGCCGGCGTGCGGGCCCGCGAGCCCGTGGAAGTACCACCACGGGATGCCGTTCTGCGCGGCGACGAGCGCGGTGCGGTCGTGCAGCAGCGGATGGACGAGGGGGCCCGAGGCCGCGTACGAGTTGGCCTTCAGCCCGAGGAACACGAAGTCGACGGGCCCGACCTGCGACGGATCGTCGGTGGCCGAGGGGCGTGCGGTGAAGTCGCCGCGGGGGCTGAGGACGCGTACGCCGTCACGGCGCATGGCGGCCAGATGCGGCCCGCGGGCGATGAGATGGACCTCGGCGCCGGCGCGGTGGAGCGCGGCCCCGACATAGGCGCCGATCGCGCCGGCGCCGACAACTGCAACTTTCACGGGGGCTCTCCGTTCGGTAGGGACCGAGCGAGGCGGGAGCGGGGAAGCAGTGCGGGAAGTGCGGGGGAGGGAACAGGAGACTCTGTCAAGTCGACAGAATATTGTCTACAGTATGCCGTCTGGGCGGTCAAGGCTGTTGTCAAGCCTCCAATCGGCAGCCGGGAATCCTGTGGGATCACGTGCCGCTGTACCGGTCGGTAGCGACCAAGACTGGATGGTTCCTGCCATATGTAGCGAGGGGAACCTGAATATGACCGGCTCACGTGTCGTGGCGCTCGGCCACTATCAGCCCGCCAAGGTGCTCACCAACCATGACCTGGCGGCCATGGTCGACACCAGTGACGAGTGGATCACCAGCCGCGTCGGCATCAAGACCCGCCACCTCGGCGGACCCGACGAGCCGGTGGACGAGCTGGCCGCGCACGCGGCGGCGAAGGCGCTCGCCGCCGCCGGTCTGCAGGCCACGGACATCGACCTGGTCCTGGTCGCCACCTCGACGGCGATCGACCGGTCGCCGAGCATGTCGGCCAGGGTCGCCGCCCGGCTGGGCATGACGTCGCCCGCGGTGATGGACATCAATGTGGTCTGTTCCGGTTTCACCCACGCCCTCGCCACCGCCGACCACGCCGTGCGTGCGGGTGCGGCCACCCGTGCGCTGGTGATCGGCGCCGACAAGATGGGTGACATCGTCGACTGGACCGACCGCTCCAGCTGTGTGCTGATGGGGGACGGCGCCGGCGCCGCGGTCGTGGTCGCCGACTCCGGCGGGGCGGGCCGGCCCGGCATCGGCCCGGTGCTCTGGGGTTCGGTGCCCGGCATGGGGGACGCGGTGCGGATCGAGGGGACGCCGCCGCGCTTCGCCCAGGAGGGGCAGTCGGTCTACCGCTGGGCCACCACCCAGCTGCCGCCCATCGCGCGCAAGGTATGCGAAAAGGCCGGAATCACCCCCGAGGATCTCGCCGCGGTGGTGCTGCATCAGGCCAATCTCAGGATCATCGAGCCGGTCGCCAGGAAGATCGGAGCCGTCAACGCGGTCATCGCCCGGGATGTGGTGGATTCCGGCAATACGTCCGCCGCGTCGATCCCGATGGCGCTGTCCAAGCTGGTGGAGCGCGGGGAGGTCGCGGCCGGTGCTCCGGCGCTGCTTTTCGGCTTCGGCGGGAATCTCAGTTACGCGGGTCAGGTGATCCGCTGTCCCTGAGGGGACCTGCGCTCGGTAGACTGTAGACGATAAGCAATTGCTCGTCGCTCGGAGGGGGACCGCAATGTTGTCCACAGGACTGCCGCAAGGGGCTGTGCCGAAGCTGGAACGGCCCGGTCCGCTGCGCGAGCGGGTCTACGAGGCACTGCTCGAACTCATCACCACCCGTGCTCTCCGCCCCGGACAGCACCTCGTCGAGAGCGAGCTGGCCGGCCATCTCGGGGTGTCCCGGCAGCCGGTGCGCGAGGCGTTGCAGCGGCTCAACACCGAGGGCTGGGTAGATCTGCGGCCCGCACAGGGCGCGTTCGTCCACGAGCCCACCGAGGAGGAGGCGGACCAGCTGCTCTCGGTCCGTACGCTCCTGGAGGCCGAGGCCGCCCGGCTCGCCGCCGCCAACTCCGGCACCGCGGGCATCGCCGCTCTGGAGGAGCTGTGCGCCAAGGGTGAGCAGGCCGTCGCCGACGACGATGTGGACCTGGCCGTCGCGACCAACGCGGCCTTCCACGCCAAGGTCATGGAGCTGGCCGGCAATGTGGTCCTCGCCGAACTGGCCGCACAGGTGGACCGCCGGGTCCGCTGGTACTACACACCCGTCGCACGCCAGCGGGGCACCCGGTCCTGGATCGAGCACCGCTCCCTGATCGCCGCGATCTCCTCGCGCGACGAGCAGCAGGCCACCGCGGTCATGCGGTCCCACACGGAGCACACCCGCAAGACCTACCACGAACGCGAGGAGAGCTGACCCGCTCGCTCGCCATGCCCTCGAACGCCGGCTGAGGAATCGTTTCCGCCCGGCGGTCGGGGGCATTGCCGTGCTCCGCCGGTGAGGCCCGACCGCTCCTTCCCGGGCAGCCGTCCGCACCCCTTTGTCCTCAGGGTGGAGAAAGTTGTGGTCGATTCCTGCGCAACTTCTTCCCACTCCCGGAAAGCGCTGCTACGTTCCCCTCCAAAGCCCGACGGACAGGCCGATGTGGCGGGGAGGGGCGCGTGAGACGTATGACGGCACGACCCGCGAATGCGCATCAGGCGCGACTGCTCCGGCTGTTGCGCGACGGCGGGCCCAACTCACGGGCACAGCTGGGGGATCAGGTCGATCTCTCCCGCTCCAAGCTCGCCGTCGAGGTGGACAGACTGCTGGAGACCGGCCTTGTGGTGGCCGACGGACTCGCCGCATCCCGCGGCGGGCGTCGCTCGCACAACATCCGGCTCGCCCCGGCACTGCGCTTCCTCGGCGTCGACATCGGCGCCACATCGGTCGATGTGGCGGTCACCAACGCGGAGCTGGAGGTCCTGGGCCACCTCAACCACCCCATGGACGTACGTGAAGGGCCCGTCGCCATCTTCGAGCAGGTGCTGTCCATGGCGGCCAAGCTCCGGGCCTCCGGGCTCGCCGAAGGGTTCGACGGCGCGGGCATCGGTGTACCGGGACCGGTCCGCTTCCCCGAGGGAATCCCCGTCGCACCGCCGATCATGCCCGGCTGGGACGGCTTCCCGGTCCGCGAGGCGCTCAGCCAGGAGCTGGGCTGCCCCGTGATGGTCGACAACGACGTGAACCTGATGGCGATGGGGGAGCAGCACGCGGGCGTCGCCCGCTCCGTGGGCGACTTCCTCTGCGTCAAGATCGGCACCGGTATCGGCTGCGGCATCGTCGTCAGCGGTGAGGTCCACCGCGGCACGACGGGCAGTGCGGGCGACATCGGCCATATCCAGGTCACACCGGACGGGCGCCCCTGCGCCTGTGGCAACCGGGGCTGCCTGGAAGCCCACTTCAGCGGCGCCGCACTGGCCCGCGACGCCGAGGACGCGGCCCGCGCCGGTCAGTCCGTGGAGCTCGCGGCCCGGCTGGAGGCGTCCGGGAAACTCACCGCCGTCGATGTGGCCGCCGCCGCGGCCGCGGGTGACGCCACCTCGCTCGACCTGATCCGCGAAGGCGGCAACCGGGTCGGTCAGGTCATCGCCGGACTCGTCAGCTTCTTCAACCCCGGTCTGGTGGTGATCGGCGGCGGGGTGACCGGACTGGGTCACACCCTGCTCGCCAGTGTCCGGACCCAGGTCTACCGGCAGTCACTGCCGCTGGCCACCGGCAACCTCCCCATCGTGCTGGGCGAGCTGGGACCCGCCGCCGGAGTGATCGGCGCGGCCAGGCTCATCAGCGACCACCTCTTCTCACCCGCCTGACCCCTTTCCCGTCGGCCCGGCCGCACCTGCGTCCCGCACCGGTCCGTCCCGTTCCACCGGCCCGACCCTGTCCCACCGGTTCGATCTGTTTCCCGCCGGCCCGATCCTCGGCCGGTCAGCAACAAGGCACCGTCCCCGCGCCGCCGGCCGGGGTCCGGGGACACCCCGGGACAGCACTGCGCCCTGCCCGCTCACCGGCCCTCCCACGCCTCGGCATCGTCCGAGCCGGGGAGACCCCATTCGCCGAGGGGATTTGTCATGGCTCCAGAACCACCTCTGCTCACGATGTCCGGCATCACCAAGTCCTTCCCCGGCGTGCGTGCACTCGACGGCGTCGACCTGGAGGTCCTGGCCGGCGAAGTCCACTGTCTGCTCGGCCAGAACGGGGCCGGCAAGTCCACCCTCATCAAGGTGCTCGCCGGGGCCCACCAGCCCGACGACGGCGAGATCATCTGGCGCGGCTCACCGGCCGTGCTGAAGTCGCCCATCACCGCGATGCGGCTCGGGATCGCCACCATCTACCAGGAACTCGACCTGGTGGAAGGGCTGTCGGTCGCCGAGAACGTGTTCCTCGGCCATGAACCCACCAGTGCGGGCTTCGTCGTCCGCACCGGCGAGGGCCGCACCGCGGCCGCCGCGCTGCTGAAGCGCCTCGGCCATCCGGAGATCGATCCGGCCCGCGCCGTCGGTGAACTCTCCGCGGCCCAGCAGCAGATCGTGTCGATGGCCAGGGCGCTCTCCCACGACGTACGGCTCATCGTGATGGACGAGCCGTCCGCCGCCCTCGACCCCGACGAGGTCGCCAACCTCTTCCGCATCGTCGCCGCGCTGACCGCCGACGGCGTCGCAGTCGTCTACATCTCCCACCGGCTGGAGGAGATCCGCCGGATCGGCGACCGGGTGACCGTCATCAAGGATGGCCGGACCGTCGCCGTCGGCCTGCCCGCGGAGTCCACACCCACGCGCGACATCGTTGCCATGATGACCGGACGCAATGTCGAGTACGTCTTCCCGCCGAAGCCCGACACGGTCCCGGCGGACGCCGTGACCGAGCCCGTGCTCAAGGTCGAAGGCCTGACCAGGAAGGGCGAGTTCGCCCCCGTCGACCTGGAACTCAGGCCCGGTGAGATCGTCGGCCTCGCAGGGCTGGTCGGCTCCGGGCGCTCCGAGATCCTGGAGACCATCTACGGCGCCCGACGTGCCACGGCCGGCCGGGTCACCGTGGCCGGCCGCCCGCTGCGATCCGGCAGCGTCCGCGCCGCCGTGGCGGCCGGCATCGGCCTCGCCCCCGAGGAGCGCAAGGCGCAGGCCCTGCTGATGCTCGAATCCGTCACCCGCAATGTCTCCGTCTCCTCCATGTCCCGCTTCTCCAGGGGTGGTTGGCTCGACCGGGGCGCCGAGCGCAAGGCGGCCCGCGCCGCGACCCGGGAACTCTCGCTGCGCCCCGACAACCCGGACACCCCCGTCCGCACCCTGTCCGGCGGCAACCAGCAGAAGGCGGTCCTGGCCCGCTGGCTGCTGCGCGGCTGCCGGGTCCTGCTGCTCGACGAACCGACCCGCGGGGTGGACGTCGGCGCCCGCGCCGAGCTCTACGCCGTGATCCGCCGGCTGGCCGACGAAGGCCTCGCCGTTCTGCTCGTCTCCAGCGAAGTGCCCGAAGTCCTGGGCCTCGCCGACCGGGTGCTGGTCCTCCGCGAAGGCCACGTCGTCCATACGGCGGACGCCGGGGAACTGGACGAGCACCGCGTACTCGACCTCGTGATGGAAGGGAGCCCGACGTCATGACGCAGCCCGTCTCCTCGGCACAGCAGAGCGGGCCGGACAAGGGCGCCGCGCCCGCATCCGTCCCCGCGCCCCCGCAGAAGGACAGATCCCCGCGAGCCTTCGGGCTGCGCGTGGACCTGCGCAGCCTCTCGCTGCTGGGTGTCCTCGCCGTACTGATCGTCGTCGGCGCCGTCACCGAACCCGACGCCTTCCTGGACACCGGGAACCTCCAGCTGATCCTGACCCAGGCGTCCGTCATCGGTGTGGTGACCGTCGGAGTGACCTTCGTCATCACCAGTGGCGGGATCGATCTGTCCGTCGGTGCCATGGTGGCCCTCGCCTCGGTCTGGGCGACCACCCTGGCCACCCAGGAGTACGGCTTCGTGGGGATCCTGTTCACCGCGATGGTCGTCGGCCTCGGGGCCGGACTGATCAACGGTGTGCTCATCGCGTACGGCCGGCTGGTGCCGTTCATCGCGACGCTGGCGATGCTCGCCTCCGCCCGCGGGGTGGCCCTCCTGATCACCGACGGCAAGACCCAGATCGTCACGGTCAAGTCCGTCCTGGACCTGGGCCTGCCCGGTTCCTACGTCCTCGGCATCCCGCCGCTCGTCATGATGTTCGCCGTGGTCGCCGTCGTCGGCTGGCTGCTGCTGAACCGTACGACCTTCGGCCGCCGCACGGTCGCCGTCGGCGGCAACGCGGAGGCGGCCCGGCTGGCGGGCATCGACGTCCGGCGGCAACGGCTCTACCTCTACCTGCTGTCCGGACTGTGCTGCGGTATCGCCGCCTTCATGCTGATCATCCTGTCCGGCTCGGGACAGAACACCAACGGCAATCTGTACGAACTCGACGCCATCGCCGCCGCGATCATCGGCGGCACCCTGCTCACCGGCGGCCGCGGCACCATCGTCGGCTCCGTGCTCGGCGTCCTCGTCTTCACCACGATCACCAACATCTTCGCGCTCAACAATCTGCAGAGCGACGTCCAGCAGATCGCCAAGGGCGCGATCATCGTCGCCGCCGTCCTGGTCCAGGGCCGCACATCGGCCCGGACGGATACCTGACCTCGGATCACCTTCCGTACAGCTCGCACCTGTTCCGCATGCCCACGCACCGGATGAAGGGTTTGACAGCCATGCCAGAAACCAGCCGCAGAGGACTGCTCTTCGGTACCGCAGCACTCTCCGCGGGCGCCTTCCTGACCGCCTGCACCAGCAATGACCCCAAGGAGAAGGACACCGCCGCGCAGGGCGCCGCGCCCGCTGCCGACGACAAGCCCGGCAAGGCCGTCACCATCGGCTTCGCGGGTCCGCAGGCCGACCACGGCTGGCTCAACGCGATCAACGAGAACGCCAAGTCGCAGGCGAAGAAGTACTCCGAGGTGACCCTGGAGACCACTGAGGGCTCCAACGACACCGCCGCCCAGATCGGCCAGGTCAAGACCCTCATCAACAAGAAGGTCGACGTCCTCATCATCCTCCCGGCCGACGGCAAGGCGCTCACCCAGGTCGGCCTGGAGGCCATGCGGGCGGGCATTCCCGTCATCAACCTGGACCGCATCTTCGCCTCCCCGCAGGCCTACCGCTGCTACGTGGGAGGCGACAGCTACGGAATGGGACTCAACGCCGGTACGTACATCGGCGAACAGCTCAAGGACAAGCCGAACGCCAAGGTCGTCGAGCTGGCCGGCATCGACGGTCTGGAGCTCACCAAGCAGCGCAGCCAGGGATTCTCCGACGCGCTGAAGAACTACTCCAACATCAAGCTGGTTGCCCGTCAGGCCGCCGACTTCACCGTCGAGTCCGGCCAGGCGAAGATGTCCCAGCTCCTCCAGGCGCAGAAGAAGATCGACGCCCTGTGGAACCACGACGACGACCAGGGCGTCGGCGCGCTGCGCGCCATCCAGCAGGCCGGCCGGGACGAGTTCCTGATGGTCGGAGGGGCCGGAGCCAAGTCCGCGATGGATGCCATCAAGGCGGACAACAGCGTGCTGAAGGCCACCGTTCTCTACCCGCCGAGCATGGCGGCCTCCGCCGTGGACCTGGCCCGCGCCCTCGGTCAGAGCAAGGGGCTCGCCGGTCTCTCCGAGGTCGAGATCCCGACCAACCTCACGCTCTTCTCGGCGGTGGTCACCAAGGACAACGTCGATCAGTACCTGCCGACGGGCTTCAACTGAGCAGCCCCGCAGGAGGGTGCTGACCCTCCTGCCGCACCCACCGAACCACCGATGAGGAGGAAGCCCGGATGGCCCGTAGGGAAGAGACGGAGCAGGAGGCGGCGGTGCCGCCGACGTACCGGCCGATGGCGAGCGCGCCCACGCTCGGGGTCGGCATGGTCGGATACGCCTTCATGGGCGCCGCCCACTCGCAGGGGTGGCGGACCGCCGGCCATGTCTTCGAGCTGCCGATGAAGCCGGCTCTCGCCGCGATCTGCGGACGCGACCGAAGGGCGGTCGAGGCCGCAGCCGACCGGCACGGCTGGGCGGCGGCGGAGACCGACTGGCGTGCCCTGATCGCCAGGGACGACGTGCAGCTCGTCGACATCTGCACCCCCGGCGACAGCCATGCGGAGATCGCCATCGCGGCTCTGGAAGCGGGCAAGCACGTGCTGTGCGAGAAGCCGCTCGCCAACACGGTGGCGGAGGCGGAGGCCATGGCCGAGGCGGCGCGGCGCGCCGCCGACCGCGGTCAGGTGGCGGTGGTCGGCTTCAACTACCGCAAGGTGCCCGCCATCACCTACGCCAGGAAGCTGATCGCCGAGGGGCGGATCGGCGCCCTGCGGCACGTCCGCGCCACCTACCTCCAGGACTGGCTGGTCGACCCCGCGTCCCCGCTCACCTGGCGGCTGGAGCGGGAGCACGCGGGTTCGGGCGCCCTCGGCGACCTCGGGGCGCACATCGTGGACCTCGCCCAGTACCTGGCGGGGGAGTTGCTGGTCGGAGTGTCGGCGGTGACCGAGACCTTCGTACGCGAACGGCCCGTGCAGGCCGGGCCTTCGGGGGGCCTCGGCGGGGTGGCGGCGGCGGGGGAGCGGGGATCGGTCACGGTCGACGACGCGGCGCTCTTCACCGGCCGGCTCGCCTCCGGCGCGCTGGCCTCCTTCGAGACGACGCGGATGGCGGCCGGCCGCAAGAACGCGCTGCGGCTGGAGATCAACGGTGAGCTCGGCTCGCTCGCCTTCGACCTGGAACGGCTCAACGAACTGTCCTTCCACGACCACACCGAGCCCGCCACCACGGCCGGCTTCCGGCGCATCCTGGTCACCGAGCCCGAGCATCCGTACCTGGAGGCCTGGTGGCCGCCGGGGCACGCGCTCGGCTACGAGCACACCTTCATCCACCAGGCCCGTGACGTGGTCCGGACGATCGCCGAAGGCGCCGCCCCCACGCCGTCGTTCGCGGACGGTCTGCAGGTGCAGCGGGTGCTCGCGGCGGTGGAGGAGAGCGCCGCGAAGAACTCCGTGCACACTCCCGTCCTCACCCCCGCCCAGCTCTAGGAGGTCCTGCGCATGCCCCGTCCCTTCACCCTCTTCACCGGTCAGTGGGCCGACCTGCCCCTGGAGGACGTCTGCCGGTACGCCCGCGACTTCGGCTACGACGGTCTCGAACTCGCTTGCTGGGGCGACCACTTCGAGGTCGACAAGGCGCTGGCCGACCCGGGGTACCTGGACAGCCGGCGTCAGCTGCTCGACAAGTACGGGCTGAAGTGCTGGGCGATCTCCAACCACCTGGTCGGCCAGGCCGTCTGCGACAGCCCGATCGACGAGCGCCACCAGGGCATCCTGCCCGCCCGGATCTGGGGTGACGGGGAGCCCGAGGGTGTGCGCCGCCGGGCCGCCGAGGAGATCAGGAACACCGCGCGGGCGGCCGCCGCCTTCGGGGTGCAGACGGTCATCGGGTTCACCGGCTCGTCGATCTGGCACCTGGTGGCGATGTTCCCGCCGGTCCCGCCGCACATGATCGAGCGCGGCTACGAGGACTTCGCCGAGCGCTGGAACCCGATCCTCGACGTGTTCGACGCGGAGGGGGTGCGGTTCGCCCACGAGGTGCACCCGAGTGAGATCGCGTACGACTACTGGACCACGCACCGCGCGCTGGAGGCGGTGGGCCACCGGCCGGCGTTCGGGCTGAACTTCGACCCGAGCCACTTCGTCTGGCAGGACCTCGACCCGGTCGGTTTCCTCTACGACTTCCGGGACCGGATCTACCACGTGGACTGTAAGGAGGCCCGCAAGCGCCTGGACGGCCGCAACGGCCGGCTCGGCTCCCACCTGCCGTGGGGCGACCCGCGGCGCGGCTGGGACTTCGTCTCGGCGGGGCACGGTGACGTGCCGTGGGAGGACGTGTTCCGGATGCTGCGGTCCATCGAGTACGACGGGCCGGTCTCCGTGGAGTGGGAGGACGCGGGCATGGACCGGCTGGCGGGCGCGCCGGAGGCGCTGACATCGCTGAAGCGGTTCGATTTCGACCCGCCGAGCGCATCGTTCGACGCGGCGTTCGGAGGTAAGGACTGAGCGCCGGATGCGGGGCGCTGGGCGCCAGATCAAGCCTCGCCGGCGTTTGAGGCGCGGGGTCTGGGGCGGAGCCCCAGGTTCGGGAAGGGGCGGGTAGGGGAAGGGCCCCCGCCCCAGGCCCGGCGGCAGACCGCACCCGCCGCCGGGACGGCACCCCCTGCCCGAAACCCCCTTTGTCCTGGCCAAGGAAAAAGCTCGACAACACCGCCGCACAAGGGCTTTCCGTCCCGGACGAACAGGTCTACCGTCCAGAACGTGTACATGACATGACACTCGTCACCGGAGCCGCACAGGCCCCGACTGACCTGCGCGGCAGTCCCCGCGCGGAACGGCACGGCAGCACCCGCCCGTACAACCGGCACTCTCCGGAGGACACTCGTGCACAGAACCCGAACCAGGCCCAGAACCCGGCTACGCGTCCGTAAATCCCTCGCCCTGCTCACCGGCGCCCTGCTCGCCGCCGCCACCCTCACCCTGGGTGCCACACCCGCAACGGCCGCCGCCCACACCGCCCCCGCGGACTCGGGCGCCGCTGCCGCCGACGAGGACTTCCAGCAGGTGACCCTCGCCAAGGGCGTGGCCGAAACCGGTGAGCCCATGACGCTGGCGGTGCTCCCGGACCGCAGCGTCCTGCACACCGCCCGCGGCGGCGAACTATGGCTCACGGACAGCGGCGGCGACACCACGCTCGCCGGAACCATCCCCGTCTACTCGCACGACGAGGAAGGCCTCCAGGGCGTCGGCGTCGACCCGGACTTCAGCAAGAACCGGGCGATCTACCTCTACTACGCGCCCCCGCTGGACACCCCGGCCGGGGACGCTCCCGAGAACGGCACCGCCGCCGACTTCGCCAAGTTCGACGGAGTCAACCGGCTGTCGCGTTTCGTCCTCAAGGAGGACGGCACGCTCGACATGGCCAGCGAGAAGAAGGTCCTCGACATCCCGACCTCGCGCGGCATGTGCTGCCACGTCGGCGGTGACATCGACTTCGACGCGCAGGGCAACCTGTACATGTCGACCGGCGACGACTCCAACCCGTTCGCCTCCGACGGCTACAGCCCGATCGACGAACGCCCGGACCGCAACCCCGCGTTCGACGCCCGCCGCTCCGCCGGCAACACCAACGACCTGCGCGGCAAGATCATCCGCATCAAGGTCGCGGAGGACGGTTCGTACACCGTCCCGGACGGAAACCTCTTCGCACCGGGCACGGACAAGACGCGCCCCGAGATCTACGCGATGGGCTTCCGCAACCCCTTCCGCTTCACCGTCGACAAGACCACCGGCATCCTGTACGTCGGCGACTACGGTCCCGACGCCGGTGCGGCCGACCCGAAGCGCGGGCCCGCCGGACAGGTGGAGTTCGCCCGCGTCACCAAGCCCGGCAACTTCGGATGGCCGTACTGCACGGGCAATAACGACCCGTTCATCGACTACGACTTCGCGACCAGCACCTCCGGCGAGGCCTTCGACTGCGCCGCGCCCAAGAACACCTCCCGGTACAACACCGGGCTGGTGGACCTGCCGCCGGCCCAGCCCGCCTGGATCCCGTACGACAACGGCTCCGTACCCGAGTTCGGCACCGGATCCGAGTCCCCGATGGGCGGACCGGTCTACCACTACGACGCGGACCTCGACTCGCCCGTGAAGTTCCCCGAGTCCTACGACGGCGACTTCTTCGCCGGCGAGTTCGGCCGGCAGTGGATCAAGCGCATCGAGCAGGACGCCGACGGCAAGGTGCAGTCCATCAACGACATGCCGTGGTCCGGCACCCAGATCATGGACATGGCTTTCGGTCCCGACGGTGCCCTCTACGTCCTGGACTACGGCACGGGCTACTTCGGCGGCGACGAGAACTCCGCCCTGTACCGCATCGAGAACGCCACGGGCGGACGCTCACCGATCGCCGAGGCGACCGCGAACAAGACCTCCGGCACCGCACCGCTCAAGGTCGCCTTCTCCTCCGACGGCACCACCGACGGTGACGGGGACGCGCTCACCTACAGCTGGGACTTCGGTGACGGCGGCACATCGACCGCGGCCAACCCCACGTACACGTACAAGAAGAACGGCACCTACACCGCGACCGTCACCGCCACGGACCCGACCGGGCGCACCGGAACAGCCAATGTCCATGTGACGGTCGGCAACACCGCTCCGGTCGTGAACCTGGAACTGCCCGGTGACGGCCAGCTGTTCGACTTCGGCGACGAGGTCCCGTTCAAGGTCACCGTCACCGATCCCGAGGACGGCACGATCGACTGCTCCAAGATCGAGGTCCGCTTCATCCTCGGCCACGACGCCCACGGTCACCCGATCACCTCGGCGCACGGCTGCGAAGGCACCATCAAGACCGAGATGGACGGCGGGCACGACCCGAACGCCAACATCTTCGGAGTCATCGACGCCTCGTACACGGACGGCGGAGGCGGCGGCCAGGCGGCCCTGTCCGGTCACGACCAGTCCGAACTGCAGCCGCGCCACCGGCAGGCCGAGCACTACAGCGACTCGTCCGGCGTCGTACAGCAGAACAAGGCGGAAGCGCACGGCGGCAAGACCGTCGGCGAGATCCAGAACGACGACTGGATCTCCTTCAAGCCGTACATCCTCGGTGACTCCACCAAGCTGACCGCCCGGATCTCGTCCGGCGGCGCCGGCGGCTTCCTCGAAGTGCGGACCGGCTCGGCCGACGGGAAGCTCCTCGGCTCCGCACCCGTCCCGGTGACCGGCGGCTGGGAGACCTTCCAGGACATCGACGTACCGCTGCGCGGTGTCCCGAAGAAGTCCACCGAGCTCTTCCTCGTCTTCAAGGGAGGCGAAGGGGCGCTCTACGACATCGACGACTTCGAGCTCTCCAACACCCCGCCCGACAGGACCGCCAAGCGGGTCCTGGTCTTCTCCAAGACCGCCGGCTTCCGCCACGACGCGATCCCCGAGGGCATCGCCGCACTGAAGGAACTCGGCAAGGACAGCAACATCACGGTCGACGCGACCGAGGAGGCCGGTCAGTTCACCACCGCCAACCTGGCCCGCTACGACGCCGTGGTCTTCATGTCGACCACGGGTGACGTCCTGAACGCCGACCAGCAGAAGGCGTTCGAGAACTTCGTGACCACCGGCGGCGGCTACGTCGGCGTGCACGCCGCCGCCGACACCGAGTACGACTGGCCGTTCTACGGAGGGCTGGTCGGCGCGTACTTCGACAGCCACCCCGCCATCCAGCCCGTCACCGTCCGCGTCGAGGACCACAAGAACCCGGCGACCGCACACCTGGGCGGCACCTGGGACCGCACCGACGAGCTGTACAACTACCGCACCAACCCGCGTGACAAGGTCAAGGTCCTCGCCACCCTCGACGAGACGACGTACACCGGCGGCAACATGAAGGGCGACCACCCGATCACCTGGTGCCAGACCTACCAGGGCGGCCGCTCCTTCTACACCGGCCTCGGTCACACCAAGGAGTCGTACGCCGACGCGGACTTCCGCAAGGTGCTCTCCGGCGGGCTGCGGTACGCGGCCGGCCAGGTGAAGGCCGACTGCAAGCCGGACACCGGCTACCGGTCGATCTTCAACGGCGAGACGCTCGAGGGCTGGAAGCAGGCAGGGCCCGGAAAGTTCGACGTCGTCGACGGCGAGCTGCGCTCCGAGGGCGGCATGGGCCTGCTCACCTACCAGGCCAAGGAGCTGAAGTCGTACTCGCTGAAGCTCGACTGGAAGATGGCGGGCGACGACAACTCCGGTGTCTTCGTGGGCTTCCCGGAGTCCGACGACCCCTGGTCCGCGGTGGACAACGGCTACGAGGTCCAGATCGACGCCTCCGACGCCGTCGACCGCACCACCGGATCCGTCTACACCTTCAAGGCGGCCGACATCAAGGCCCGCGACCGGGTCCTCAGGCCGCCCGGCCAGTGGAACAGCTACGAGATCAAGGTCCAGGGTGAACGGCTCCGGATCTTCCTCAACGGAGTGAAGATCAACGACTTCACCAACACCGATCCCGCCCGCAGTCTCAAGGACGGCTACATCGGCCTCCAGAACCACGGGGCCGACGACCAGGTGTCCTTCCGCAACATCCAGCTGAAGGAACTGCCCTCCGCATAGGGCCACCGCCCGGACGGCGGGCGGGGCAGCAGCTCCGCCCGCCGTCCGCGGCACCTTCCCCCGTGCCCCATGAACAGCGCCACCAGCTCTGCACAGCCAGGACCCCCAGCCAGGGAGGCAGCCCGTGTCAGCACACGCCGTTCGTACCGGAGTCTGGTTCATCGGAGCACGCGGCTCCGTCGCCACCACCGCCACGGCGGGGTGCGCTGCGGTGGCGGCGGGCCTCCACCCGGGCGCCGGGATGGTCACCGAGACCGCGCCCTTCGCCGAGAGCGGCCTGCCACCGGTGGCCTCGCTCGTCTTCGGCGGACACGACACCCTGGACTGCCCGCTCCCCAAACGGGCCGAGGCACTCGCGGCCGGGGGAGTGCTGCCGCACGACCTCCCCTCGGCCGTACGCGCCGAACTCGCCACGGCCGACGCCGAGATTCGCCCGGGCGGACCACTGCGCGGCGACACCCGCACGGACGAGGAACTCATCACCGCGTTCGCCGCCGACCTCACCGACTTCGGCCGCCGCAACGGCCTGGCCAGAACCGTCGTCGTCAACGTCGCCTCCACCGAACCGGCGCCCGCACCCGGTGCGCAGCGGCTGCCCGCCAGCTCGCTCTACGCGGCGGCCGCCCTCCGGGCCGGCTGTCCGTACGTCAACTTCACCCCCTCCACCGGGCTGCGTACCCCGGCCCTCCAGGACGCCCTCGCGGCCTGCGGACTTCCGCACGCGGGCCGCGACGGCAAGACGGGCCAGACGCTTCTGCGCTCCGTACTCGCCCCGATGTTCGTGCAGCGCGCCCTGCCCGTACGCGCCTGGTCCGGCACCAATCTGCTCGGCGGCGGGGACGGGGCCGCACTCGCCGACCCGGCCGCCGCCGCCGCGAAGAACGCAGGCAAGGAACGCGTCCTCGCCGACACGCTCGGCTCCGCCCCCGAGGGCGAGGTCCACATCGACGACGTCCCGGCGCTCGGCGACTGGAAGACGGCCTGGGACCACATCGCGTTCGACGGTTTCCTCGGCGCCCGCATGGTGCTCCAGACGACCTGGCAGGGCTGCGACTCCGCCCTCGCCGCGCCTCTCGTCCTGGACCTGGCACGGCTGCTGGCCCGCGCCCAGGAGACGGGCCTGACCGGCCCGCGCCCCGAACTCGCCTTCTACTTCAAGGACCCGGACGGCGGACCGGCCGCCCTCTCCGAGCAGTACCTGGAGCTGCTCGCCTTCGCCGAGCGGCTGCGGGGGGAGAAGTGACGCTGGGCGCCTGGGCGGAACTGCTCAGAATCTCGGCGCTGTTCACCGTGCCGGGCGACGCCCTCGCGGGCGCTGCGGCCGTCGGACGCCGCCCCAACCGCTCCACCGCCCTCGCCGTGGGCGCCTCGCTCTGCCTGTACGAGGCGGGCATGGCGCTGAACGACTGGGCCGACCGCGACGAGGACTCCGTCGACCGCCCGCACCGCCCGATCCCCTCGGGCCGGATCACGCCCCGCGCGGCGCTCACCGCGGCCGGGGCGCTGACCGCGGCGGGACTGGCCCTCGCCGCCCGCGCGGGCCGCCCGGCCCTGACGGTCGCCACCGGCCTCGCGGCGACGGTCTGGGCGTACGACCTCCGCCTGAAGCACACCCCGGCGGGCCCGGCGGCCATGGCGGCGGCCCGGGGCCTGGACGTACTCCTGGGCGCGACGGCTACGGGGACGGCCGCCCCGGCCGTGGAACCGGCGGGGGCCGTCGGCTCACGCACCGGCCCGGCCGCGGTCGTGCGCCCCGCTCCCGCCGCTTCGGTCCGCGCGGCGCTGCCCGCCGCCGCACTGCTGACGGCACACACCTACGCGGTCACCGCGGTCTCGCGCCATGAGGCGCAGGGCGGCTCCACCACCGTGCCCCTCGCCGCAGTCGCGGCGGTCGTCGCGCTCGGTGGCACCGCGGTGCGGGAGCGGCAGGGGGAGAGCGACGGATTCCCGCGTGCCGGACGAGGGGGTACCGCCACGCCGGGCCACCGCGCCGGAAACGGCGCCCCCGCCCGGCTCCTGCTCACCGCGCTCACCGGCGCCTACGTCCGCACCGCCGCCAGGCCCCTCGCCCACGCCGCGCTCAACCCGTCGCCACCGCTCACCCAGCGGGCCGTCGGCAGCGGCATCCGGGCGATGATCCCGCTCCAGGCAGCCCTCGCCGCCCGCGCCGGAGCCCCAGGCACGGCGCTCGCCGTCATGGGCCTCGTCCCGCTCGCCCGCAGTCTCGCCCGGAAGGTGAGCCCCACATGACGATCCGTCTCGGCTACGGCACCAACGGGCTCACCGATCTCCGCCTCGGCGACGCCCTCGGCCTCCTCGCGGACCTCGGCTACGACGGCGTCGGGCTGACCCTCGACCACATGCACCTCGACCCGATGGGCCCCGACCTCGCCGCCCGCACCCGCCAGGTCGCCGCCAGGCTCCAGGAGCTGGGGCTCGGCGTCACCGTGGAGACCGGGGCGCGCTACGTCCTGGACCCGCGCCGCAAGCACGGCCCGTCCCTCCTCGACCCGGACCCCGATGCCCGTGCCGCCCGTACCGCCCTGCTCGTCCGGGCCGTGGACGTCGCCGCGGAGCTCGGCGCCCACGCCGTGCACTGCTTCAGCGGCATCAGGCCCCCGGACACCGCCCCCGACACCGCCTGGCAACGGCTCACCGGTGCCCTGGCCCCGGTCCTGGAGGCCGCCGATCGCGCGGGCGTTCCGCTGGCGATCGAGCCCGAGCCCGGGCACCTCCTCGCCAACCTGGCCGACTTCCACCACCTCCGCGTGCTGTGCGGGGACCCCGAGCCGCTCGGACTCACCCTCGACATCGGCCACTGCCAGTGCCTGGAGCCGGCCCTGCCCGTCGACTGCGTACGCGACGCCGCACCCTGGCTGCGCCACGTCCAGATAGAGGACATGCGCCGAGGCGTGCACGAGCACCTCCCGTTCGGCGACGGCGAGATCGACTTCCCGCCCGTGCTCGCCGCACTCGACGCCCTGGGGGACAGCGGGTATGCCGGGCTGACTGTCGTCGAGCTGCCCCGCCACTCCCACGCGGGCCCCGAACTCGCCCGCAACTCCATCGAGTTCCTCCGCAAGCACGCACCGTCGAGCCACTGACCGCCGAGCCACTGGACCCGAGCCACTGGACAGCCGGGCAACCACACCGCCGAAGGGAGCAACGCCATGCCGATGTCATCGCCGGACGCCCCGCTGCTGACCCGCAAGGAGCTTGACGCACAGCTCGGCGGAGCCGCACGCGCCTGGCTCGACGAAGCCCTCGCCGAGGCCGCCCACGCCGCAGCCCACCCGGACGACGCGCTTGCCGGCAACGTGTACGCCGTGCCCCCGTGGGAGCTGCGGTACGCCGCCGCCGGCCGGCACTGCGGACTCGAACACGCCGACTCGGCACGGGCCCTGCTGCTCGTCGCGGCGGAAGCCGGGCAGGCCGCCCTGACCAGGATCTACGAGCAGGGCACCGCCGCCGAACGGCGTGCCGTCCTGCTCACGCTGCCCGCCCTGGACATCGGCGCCACCGCCCTGCCGCTCGTCGAGGACGCCCTGCGCGCCAACGACACCACGCTGATCGCCGCCGCCGTCGGCCCGTACGCCGGTGACCATCTCGATCCGCACAACTGGCGCCACGCCGTCCTCAAGTGCCTGTTCACCGGAGTGCCCGTCAGCGCCATCGGCCAACTCGCCGGGCGCGCCGCAGGAGATGCGGAACTCGCCCGGATGCTGGGCGACTTCGCGGCCGAGCGCACCGCGGCGGGCCGGTCCGTGCCCGCCGACCTGCACCGCGTACTCGCGCTCACCGCACCCGGCCCGGACGCCCCCGGCTCCGCCACCACCACCGGTCCAGCCGCCCCCACGGCCCCCACGGCCCCATCGGAGGAGTCCTGATGCGCATCTTCGACCCCCACATCCACATGACCTCCCGTACCACGGACGACTATCAGGCGATGTACGACGCCGGGGTCCGGGCGCTGGTCGAACCCTCCTTCTGGCTCGGCCAGCCCCGCACATCGCCCACCAGCTTCTTCGACTACTTCGACGCCCTGCTCGGCTGGGAGCCGTTCCGCGCCGCCCAGTACGGCATCGCGCACCACTGCACGCTCGCCCTCAACCCCAAAGAGGCGAACGACCCCCGCTGCACCCCCGTCCTGGACGCTCTGCCGCGCTACCTCGTCAAGGACTCCGTCGTCGCGGTCGGCGAGATCGGCTACGACTCGATGACCCCGGCCGAGGACCACGCACTGGCCGCGCAGCTCCAGCTCGCCGCCGACCACGGGCTGCCCGCTCTCGTCCACACCCCGCACCGCGACAAACTCGCCGGTCTGCGCCGCACCATCGACGTCGTCCGCGAATCCCACCTCGCCCCGGAACTGGTCGTGCTCGACCACCTCAACGAGACGACGGTGAAGGACGCCGTCGACAGTGGCTGCTGGGCCGGCTTCTCCATCTACCCCGACACCAAGATGGACGAGGACCGCATGGTCGCCGTCCTCAAACTGCACGGCACCGAGAAGATCCTGGTCAACTCCGCCGCCGACTGGGGCAAGAGCGACCCGCTGAAGACCCGCGGCGTCGCCGACGCCATGCTCGCGGCCGGCTTCACCGAGGACGACGTCGATCAGGTGCTCTGGCGCAACCCTGTCGCCTTCTACGGCCAGAGCGGCCGCCTCCACCTGGACACCGCCGCCCCGGAACCGCTCCACGAGGGCAACTCCATCCTCCGCGGCGGGGAGTGAGGCCATGCGCTTCCGCCACCCCGACGGCACCGTCGTCCACCTCGCGTACTGCACCAACGTCCACCCGGCCGAAACCCTCGACGGTGTCCGCGCCCAACTCCGGGACCACTGCGAACCGGTACGCAAACGGCTCGGCCGCGACCGCCTCGGCATCGGCCTCTGGCTCGCCAGGGACGCCGCCCGCACCCTGATCAACGACCCCTCGCACCTGCGCGCCCTGCGCGCGGAACTCGACCGCCGAGGGCTCGAAGTCGTCACCCTCAACGGCTTCCCGTACGAGGGGTTCGGCGCCGAGGAGGTCAAGTACCGGGTGTACAAGCCGGACTGGACCGACCCCGAACGGCTCGCCCACACCACCGACCTCGCCCGGCTCCTCGCCGCGCTCCTGCCCGACGACGTCACCGACGGCACCATCTCCACGCTGCCCCTGGCCTGGCGCACCCCCTACACGGACGACCCCGAGGCGGCCCGCACCGCACTCGCCGCGCTCACCACCCTCGGCGAACGCCTCGACGCGCTGGCCGAGCTCACGGGCAAGTCCATCCGGATCGGCCTCGAACCCGAACCCGGCTGCACCGTCGAGACCACCGCCGACGCGATCGCCCCCCTCACCGCGATCGGCCACGACCGCATCGGCATCTGCATCGACACCTGCCATCTCGCCACCTCCTTCGAGGACCCGGACGGCGCGATCGACGAACTCACCGCCGCCGGCATCCCCGCCGTCAAGGCCCAGCTCTCCGCCGCCCTGCACGCCGAGCACCCCCACCTCCCCGAGGTACGCACCGCGCTCGCCGCGTTCGCCGAACCCCGCTTCCTCCACCAGACCCGCATCTCCACCGCCGCGGGGCTGCGCGGCACCGACGACCTCGACGAGGCGGTCACCGGCGACACCCTGCCCGACAGCGCCCCGTGGCGCGCCCACTTCCACGTACCGCTGCACGCACCGCCCGCACCCCCGCTCACCTCCACCCTCCCCGTACTCCGGTCCACGCTGACCCGGCTGGTCGGCGGGGCGCGGCCGCTCACCCGGCACCTGGAGGTCGAGACGTACACCTGGCAGGCGCTCCCGGCCGAGCTGCGCCCCCGGACCCGTGCCCAGCTCGCCGACGGCATCGCCGCCGAACTCACCCTCGCCCGCGACCTCCTGGTCGACCTCGGCCTCAAGGAGCTGCCATGACCACCGCCGGGACGACCAGCACCCCTGCTTCCGACCCCACCCCTCTCCTCGTGCTCGACGTCGTGGGGCTCACCCCACGCCTCCTCGACCACATGCCGCACCTCAAGGCCATCGGACAGTCCGGCACCCACGCCCCGCTCGGCACCGTGCTCCCCGCCGTGACCTGCGCCGCCCAGTCCACCTTCCTCACCGGCACCACCCCCGCCGAACACGGCATCGTCGCCAACGGCTGGTACTTCCGCGAACTCGGCGACGTCCTCCTGTGGCGTCAGCACAACGGGCTCGTCGCCGGAGACAAGCTCTGGGACGCCGCCCGCCGCGCCCACCCCGGCTACACCGTCGCCAACATCTGCTGGTGGTACGCGATGGGCGCCGACACCGACTGGACCGTCACCCCGCGCCCCGTCTACTACGCCGACGGCCGCAAGGAACCCGACTGCTACACCCGGCCGCCGGCCCTCCACGACGAGCTCACCGAGAAGCTCGGCACCTTTCCCCTCTTCCACTTCTGGGGACCCGGCGCCGACCTGGTCTCCTCGCAGTGGATCATCGACGCCACCCGGCACATCATCGACACCCGCCACCCCGACCTCGCCCTCTGCTACCTCCCGCACCTCGACTACGACCTCCAGCGCTACGGCCCCGACGACCCGCGCGCCTTCAAGGCCGCGGCCGACCTCGACCGGGCCGTCGCCCCGCTCCTCGACGACGCCCGCCGCGAGGGCCGCACCGTCGTCGCCCTCTCGGAGTACGGAATCACCCGCGTCGAGAGGCCCGTCGACATCAACCGCGCCCTGCGCCGGGCCGGTCTCCTGGAGGTCCACACCCAGGACGGCATGGAGTACCTGGACCCGATGACCTCCCGGGCCTTCGCCGTCGCCGACCACCAGATCGCGCACATCTACGTACGCCGCCCCGAGGACCTCGAAGCGACCCGCGAAGCCCTGGCGGACCTCCCCGGCATCGAGCAGCTCCTGGACGACGAGGGCAAGAAGGCGCACGGTCTCGACCACCCGCGCTCCGGCGAGCTGGTCGCCGTCGCGGACCCGGACGCCTGGTTCACCTACTACTACTGGCTCGACGACGACCGCGCGCCGGACTTCGCCCAGCTCGTCGAGATCCACCGCAAGCCCGGCTACGACCCCGTCGAACTCTTCCTGGACCCCCAGGACCCGTACGTCCGGGTCAAGGCGGCCACGGCCGTCGCCCGCAAGAAGCTCGGCATGCGCTACCGCATGGCGGTCGTCCCCCTGGACCCGTCACCCATCCGGGGCAGCCACGGCCGCCTCCCCCTGAGCGACGAAGAAGGTCCGCTCATCCTCTGCTCCACCCCCCACGCGTTCACCGGCCCCGTCCGCGCCACCGAAGTGAAGCCGCTGCTCCTCACGCTTGCCGGCCTCGTATGAGACCGGTCCGTACCCAGCGTTGCGAGCATCTTCGAGAAAGAGAGAGACCGTGACCGATCACAACGACGCATCCGGAACGGACGGCGCCCTGCGCCGCAGTCTCGGCGTCAACCGCCGCCGCTTCCTCAGCACCTGCACAGCTGTCGGGGCGGCGGCGATCGCCGCACCCGTCCTCGGCGCATCGCCGGCCTTCGCCCGGCCCGCCGCCCACCAGGGGCACGGGCACGGCCACGAGCACGGCCATGGCCACGGCCAGGCGCTGGTCCCGGCGTCGAAGCGCGGCATCATCCTGTACACCGTGCGCGACGCCACGGCCCGGGACCCGCTCAGCACCACCCTTCCCTCCGGCTTCCGCGAGGTCTTCAAGGAGCTGGCCCGCTACGGCTACAAGCAGGTCGAGTTCGCCGGGTACGGCCAGCACGCCAACGCCCCCGGCGGGAACAACCTCGAAACGGTGGAGGGCGCGAAGCTGCTGCGCTCGTGGCTGGACGACTACGGGCTGCGCGCCCAGGGCAACCACGGCTTCATTCCGGGGTCCTGGCCACTGACCCCGAGCGATCTGGACGAGTTCAAGCGGCACCTGGAGATAACGAACATCCTCGGCATGGACCACATGGGTACCGGTGGTGACCCCACCGGCAGTGACTACCGTGCCGACTGGGACGTGGCCGCCGACAAGTGGAACGCCCTGGGACAGATCGCCCATCGCGCGGGCATCAAGCTGTACACCCACAACCACGACGCGGCCTACGGCTTCCTGCTCGACGGCGGTGCGCCGGACGACCAGGGGCGTCCCACCGGCAGCTCGGGCGTCCGCAAGCTCGAGTACTTCCTCAAGGTCACCGATCCGAAGACCGTGTGGCTGGAGATGGACATCTTCTGGGCGCACGTGGCCCAGTACAAGTTCCACACCTACACCGCGCACGACGGATCGCAGGTGGAGAACACCTTCGACCCCGCTGGACTGGTCAGCCGCCACAACAAGCGCTACCCGCTGTTCCACGCCAAGGACGGCGTGGTCAGCACCACCAACGGCGACGGCTACGAGATGGTCCCCTTCGGGACCGGAGTCATCGACTACCGGACGTTCTTCCGCCGCGTCGGGCAGACGAACTACCGCAACCCGATGGTCGAGCAGGACACCGCACCGAGCGACACGGACCTCGCACAGTCCCTGAAGCAGGCGCGGATCAGCTACGGCGGCCTGGCGGCGCTGCGCAAGTAGGACCGTCGGCGGGCACGGCGCCCGTGCTGCACCACCACGTCGGGGGGGGGCCCCCCCCGTCGGGGGGGGCCGGGGGGGGGGGGGGGGTA
>NZ_JBHVWF010000006.1:51068-114658 GCF_042882365.1 Streptomyces sp. NPDC058221
GCACAGTTGCGGGGAGGCCCGACGTGGTGGTGCGGACAGCGTCGCCGCTAGACCACTTCCCGGCTGATCGGCTGTGGATTCGGGGCGATGTCCCGTACCCGCGGCCGGCCCGGCTGCCGCAGCATCAGAGCGATGCAGGCCGCCACCATGGAGATCGCTCCGGCCAGCGCATAGGCGCCGTTGTAGCCCCAGGAGTCGACCACCATCGAACCGAGACCACCACCGAACAGCCCGCTGACCAGCTTGCCGCTGTAGACGAGACCGTAGTTGGTGGCGTTGTAGTTCTCCCCGAAGTAGTCCGGGGTCAGGGCGGCGAACATCGGGTAGAACGCGCCGCCACCGAAGCCGGAGAGGAAGGCGAAGAACAGGAACAGCCACTCGCTGTGCATATTGCCGGCCCAGATCACACCGAACTGGGCGAGGCCCAGCACGAGGATGACGAACACCAGCGTCAGCTTGCGGCCCCAGATGTCGGAGAGCCAGCCGACGACGGCCCGCCCCACGCCGTTGATCACCGCCATGACACCCATGGAGGATGCCGCGACCAGCGGGCCGAACCCGACCTCCTTGGCGTAGTCCACCTGGAACGAGATCCCGAAGATGGACACCCCGGCCGTCAGGACGATGGTGATCCACATGAGTGGCAGCATCCCGGTCCTGATGGCCTCCTTCGGCGTGTACTGCTTCGACGCCGGAGGGTTCTTCGCCAGACTCGCCGCACTCTTCTTGTTGCCCGAGTAGTTCAGCGGATCGATCTCCGCCGGCCACCAGTTCTTCGGCGGGTCCTTGAAGAACCAGGCACAGATGGCCACGACGATCAGGACGTAGATGCCGATGAGGTCGAGCACCTCGTTGTAGTTACCGGTGTCGAACGCGTAGTTGAAGATGAAGATGAAGGGCAACGAACCATAGGCGAAACCGCCGTTGACGAAACCCGTCTTCGCGCCGCGCCGCTCGGGGAACCACTTGCCGACCATGTTGATGCAGGTGGCGTAGATGAGTCCGGAACCCAGACCGCCGATGACGCCGAACCCGCAGATCGCGGCGAAGACGTTGTCCAGGTGCGAGAGCGCGAGAAAGCCGACCAGGCAGAGCGCCGCGCCGATGTACATCGCCCGGCGTGCGGTGAGTATCCCCTTCTCGCGCAACCACCCGGCCGGGAAGGCGATTCCGGCCTGGAAGAAGACCCAGACGCTCAGAATCCAGAAGGTGTTGCTCTGGGTCCAGCCATGGGCTTCGGAGAGAGTGTCCTCCGCGGAGCCGTAGGCGTACTCGGACACACTGATGGCCATCATCGCGATCCACGGCATGTACACCATGAACTTGCGGCTGTGGCCGAGAATGCTGCGGTCCGACTCACCGACCCGGTAGACGCGGCCCTTGCCGTCCGTTACTTCCCGGTACGCGACGGCTGACGCGCCCGGTTGTCCGTCTGTGCTCATGAAACTCCCCTTGGCTTCGAAAGAACCTGGCCAGCGCCCCCTGTCCAAACTCTTCGTGCCTGGGAAGGGTCAGGTCAGCAGCCCCGCGGCCCTTGCCCAGCGGTACTTCGCACCGAGCGCCGCGACCGGCTTCTCGGTGGTATAGGGGTAGGCGACGACGCCGCGCTCGAAGAGATACGCGCAGGCCTCCTCGACCTCTGTGTCACCGGCCAGCGACGCCACCACCGGCTTCTCGATGCCGCGGTCCCGGAACTCCTGGACCACCCGGGCGGTCAGTTCGGCGAAGACCATCGGCGGGGTGACGATCGTGTGCCAGTAGCCCAGGACCAGCGCGTGGATGCGCGGGTCCTCCATGCCGAGCCGGATCGTCGCCTCGTACGTCGACGGCGGCTCGCCACCCGTGATGTCGATGGGGTTGCCGGCCGCACCGAACGGCGGAATGAAGGCCTTGAACGCCGCGTCCAGGTCCGGTGGGATCTCCATCAGCGACAGGCCGTTGTCCACGATCGCGTCGGAGAGCAGCACACCCGAGCCGCCCGCGCCGGTGATGATGACGACGTTGTCGCCCTTCGGCGCCGGCAGTACCGGGAGCGCCCGCGCGTACTCCAGCATCTCGTTCAGGCCCGGCGCCCGGATCACCCCCGCCTGCCGCAGGATGTCGTCGTACACCGCGTCGTCGCCGGCCAGCGCACCGGTGTGCGAACCGGCCGCCTTCGCCCCCGCACTCGTACGGCCCGCCTTGAGCACCACGATCGGCTTCTTGGGCACGGTCGCCCGCGCCGCCTCCACGAAGGCGCGTCCGTCCTTGAGGTCCTCCAGGTGCATCGCGATGCACTCGGTGTGCGGGTCCTCGCCGAACCACGTCAGCAGATCGTCCTCGTCGAGATCCGACTTGTTGCCGAGCCCGACGATCGCCGAGACACCGGTCTTCGTCGAACGCGCGAAGCCGAGGATCGCCATGCCGATGCCACCGGACTGGGAGGTCAGCGCGACCCCGCCCTTCACGTCGTACGGAGTACAGAACGTGGCGCAGAGGTCCTGCCACGTCGAGTAGTAGCCGTAGATGTTCGGCCCGAGCAGCCGCACTCCGTACCGCTCGCCGATCGCCACGATCTCGTCCTGCAGGGCCTGTTCACCGGTCTCGGCGAAACCGGACGGGATGAGAACCGCGTTGGCGATGCCCTTGCGGCCCACCTCCTCCAGCGCCGACGCCACGAACTTGGCCGGGATCGCGAAGACCGCCACATCCACCTCACCGGGAACGTCCGTGACACTCTTGTACGCCTTGCGGCCCAGAATGTCATCGGCCCGGGGGTTCACCGGATGTATCTCCCCGGAGAACCCGCCGTCGATGAGATTGCGCATCACCGAATTGCCGATCTTTCCCGCCTCGTTGGAGGCCCCGATCACCGCGACCGAGCGCGGCTCCATCAGCCGCCTCATCGAGGTGAGGATCTCCTCGCGGCCGTACTTCCGGCGCTCCTTGACGGCCTCGGTCGCCAGCAGGATCCGGATGTCGGCGGCAACCGCCCCCTCCGGGGCGGCGATCACCGGATTCAGGTCGACCTCCGCGATCTCCGGGAAGTCCGTGACCAGCTGGGAGACCCGCCGGATCTGTTCGGCCAGCGCCCACCGGTCCACCGCCGGTGCGCCGCGCACACCGCGCAGGATCTCCGCCGCGCCGATCGAGTCGAGCATCGACCGGGCCTCGTCCGCCGTGACCGGTGCCAGCCGGAAGGTGATGTCCTTCAGCACCTCGACGAGCACGCCGCCCAGACCGAAGGCGACCACCTTCCCGAACGTCGGGTCGGTCACCGCGCCGATGATGACCTCCTGGCCCGGCGGCACCAGCTGCTGCACCTGTACGCCGTCGATCCGGGCGTCCGGCGCGTACGCGCGGACGTTCTCGATGATGCGGCAGAAGGCCTCCCGGACAGCCGGGGCACCCTCCACACCCACGACGACGCCGCCGGCGTCCGTCTTGTGCAGCACATCGGGGGAGACGATCTTCAGTACGACCCGGCCGCCGAGCCGGTCCGCATGGGCCACCGCCTCGTCGATGTCCCGGGCCAGTTCCTCGCCCGGCACCGCGATCCCGTACGCGTCCGCCACGATCTTGCCCTCGGGGGCGGTGAGCGCCGTCCGCCCGGAGGCCCGGACGGATTCGAGCAACTGCCTCACCTGTTCGCGATCCTGTGATCCGGCCATGCTCAGATGACTCCGTTCGTCTTCAGCAGCCGCAGTTCCTCGTCACCGAGGCCCAGCTCACCGACGTACACCTCTTCGTTGTGCTGACCGAGCAGCGGTGAAGTCACCACATCCACCGGGGAGTCGGACAGCTTCAGCGGGCTGCCGACGGTGGTGAACGAGCCGCGCCTGGGGTGCTCGACCCGCACGATCATCTCGTTGGCGGCCAGCGACTCGTCCTCCACGATCTCCTTGGTGGAGAGGATGGGGCCGCACGGGATGTTGTGTGCGTTGAGCTGCTCCAGCACCTCCCACTTGGGGAGCGTGGACGACCACTCCTCGATGAGCTGGAACATCTTGTTGAGTTTCGGCAGCCGGGACTCCGGTGTCGCCCACTCGGGGTCGGCCACCAGCTCCGGACGGCCGATGAGCGAGGCGAGCGGCTGCCAGCCGACGGGCTGCACGATCACGTACACGTAGTCATTGGGGCCGCCGGGTGCGCACCGCACCGCCCAGCCCGGCTGCCCGCCGCCGCTGGCGTTACCGCTGCGGGGCACCTCGTCGCCGAAGTCCTCGTTCGGATACTCCGCCAACGGGCCATGATCCAGGCGCTGTTGGTCGCGGAGCTTCACTCGGCAGAGATTGAGCACGGCGTGCTGCATGGCGACGTTGACGCGCTGCCCCCGCCCCGTGTTCTCGCGCTGGAACAGCGCGGCCAGGATGCCGGCGACGGCGTGGATCCCGGTGCCGGAGTCACCGATCTGAGCCCCGGTCGCCAGGGGCGGGCCGTCCTCGAAGCCGGTGGTGGACATCGAGCCGCCCATGGCCTGGGCGACCACCTCGTACGCCTTGAAGTTGGTGTAGGGGCCCTCGCCGAAGCCCTTGATGGAGGCGTAGACGATCCTCGGGTTGATCTCCTGGATGCGTTCCCAGGTGAATCCCATCCGGTCCACGGCCCCGGGGCCGAAGTTCTCCACCATCACATCGCTGCGCCGGATGAGCTCGGTGAGGATCTCCTTGCCGCGCTCGCTCTTGGTGTTGAGCGTGATGCTCCGCTTGTTGCAGTTGAGCATCGTGAAGTAGAGGGAGTCGACGTCGGGGAGGTCACGGAGCTGCTTGCGGGTGATGTCACCGCTGGGGGCTTCGAGCTTCACCACGTCCGCACCGAGCCAGCCGAGCAGCTGGGTGGCGGAGGGACCGGACTGTACGTGCGTCATGTCGAGGACGCGCACGCCCTCAAGAGCTTTGGTCATGCCAACGGCTCCTCTGCTACTTGTACATGGTCTGGTTCATGGTTCCGGGGGCGTACGCGTCCGGATCGACCCATACGTTGATCAGGGACGGCAGACCGGATTCGCGGGCCCGTTGCAGCGCGGGCGCGATCTCTGCGGGGTCGCGGACCTCTTCGCCGTAACCGCCCAGCATCTGGGCGAACTTGTCGTAGTGGACGTCTCCGAGGGTGTTGCCGACCCGCTCGCGCTCGTCTCCGTACTTGGCCTTCTGGCCGTAACGGATCTGGTTCATCGAGGAGTTGTTGCCGACGATGCCGACGAAGGGAAGGTTGTAGCGCACCAGCGTCTCGAAGTCCCAGCCGGTCAGGGAGAAGGCGCCGTCACCGAAGAGGGCCACGACCTCCTTGTCGGGCCTGGCCTGCTTGGCGGCCAGGACGAACGGGACCCCCACCCCGAGCGTGCCGAGCGGCCCCGGGTCCATCCAGTGGCCGGGCGACTTCGGCTGCACGACCTGACCGGAGAAGGTGACGATGTCGCCGCCGTCGCCGATGTAGATGGAGTCCTCGGTGAGGAAGTCATTGATCTCGCTGACCAGCCGGTACGGATGGATCGGTGAGGCGTCCGAGCGCAGGCTCGGCAACCGCTTCTCGATCGCGGTCTGTTCGGCGGTGCGGAGTTCCTCCAGCCAGGCCTTGCGCCGGACCGCACCCCCGTTCAACCGCCCGCTCGCGGCCTCGGTCACGGCCTTCAGGACCATCCCCGCGTCGCCGACGATGCCGAGGTCGATGTCGCGGTTCTTGCCGACCGTGCGGTAGTCGAGGTCGATCTGCACGACGGTGGCGTCGGGGGAGAGCCGCTTGCCGTAGCCCATGCGGAAGTCGAACGGCGTGCCCACGATGATGATGAGATCGGCGTTCGAGAACGCGTAGCGGCGCGACAGCTGGAAGTGGTGGGGGTCGCCGGGCGGCAGGGTGCCGCGCCCCGCCCCGTTCATGTACGCCGGGACGTTCAGGGTGCGGACGAGCTCGACCGCGGAGTCCGTCGCCCTGGTGGTCCACACCTGACTGCCCAGCAGGATCGCCGGCTTCTCGGCGTGCACGAGCAGGTCGGCCAGCTTTTCGACGGCCGCGGGGTCGCCGGCCGTACGGGTCGAGGCCCGGTACTGCCCGGCCTCCGGCACCCGGGCCTTCGACACCGGCACCTTGGCGTCCAGCACATCGCGCGGGATCTCCAGGAAGGACGGGCCGGGCGCCCCGTGATAGCACTCGCGGAACGCCATCGACACCATGTCCGCGGCGCGTGCGGTGTCCGGAACGGTGGCGGCGAACTTCGAGATCGGCGACATCATCTCGACGTGCGGCAGGTCCTGCAGGGAGCCCATCTTGTGCTGGCTGTGCGCTCCCTGACCACCGATCAGCAGCATGGGCGACTCGGCACGGAACGCGTTCGCGACGCCCGTCACCGCGTCCGTCGTACCCGGACCGGCGGTGACGACGGCGCAGCCGGGTTTGCCGGTGATCCGCGCGTAGCCGTCGGCGGCATGGGCGGCGACCTGCTCATGACGTACGTCGACGACCTCGATGCCCTCGTCGACACAGCCGTCGTAGATGTCGATGATGTGGCCGCCGCAGAGGGTGTAGATGCGCTCCACCCCCTCGGCCTTCAGCGCCTTCGCGACCAAGTGCCCACCGGAAATGAGGTCCTGGCTGTCCTCGGGCATGAAGATCCCTGTCCCTTCGTAGGGGAGTGCGGGGAGCCGATCCAGTGCTCCCGCGGTACATTGCATACAGTCGACGAATACTGTATGAACCTTGTTATCCCGCATCCGGTGGGTGGTGTCCAGGGGGCGTGCGGCACTTTCACAATCGGCACGATCGGGAGTGGCTATGGATCTGTACGAGCACCAGGCACGGCAACTCTTCGCAGAGCACGGCATAGCGGTACCGCGCGCCGAGGTCGTCGAAAGCGCGGGCGCGGCCGAGCGGGCAGCCCTACGGCTGGGTGGCCGCGTCGTCGTGAAGGCGCAGGTCAAGACCGGTGGGCGGGGCAAGGCGGGCGGGGTGAAACTCGCCGCGGACGCGGCGGCGGCCGCCCTCACGGCACGTCAGATCCTCGGAATGGACATCAAGGGCCACCTGGTCCGCAAGGTGATGCTCGCCGAACCGGTCGACATCCAGGACGAGTTCTACGTCGGATACGTACTCGACCGGGCTGCCGGTGCCTTCCTGGCCATCGCCTCGGCCGAGGGCGGCATGGAGATCGAGGAGGTGGCCGCGAGCCGCCCGGAGGCGGTGGCCCGGATCCCCGTCGACCCGGAGGAGGGAGTCACCGAGGGGGTGGCGCAGCGTATCGCCGAGGCGGCCGGACTGCCGCCGGAAGCGGCCCCGGTCCTGATCCGGCTCTGGCGGGTCCTCATCCGTGAGGACGCCCTCCTGGTCGAGGTGAACCCGCTGGTGCGCACCACCGACGGCAGGATCCTCGCCCTGGACGGCAAGGTCACCCTCGACGACAACGCCCGCTTCCGCCAGTCCCGTTGGGGTGCGGAGGCCGACGACCCGCACGGCGACCCGCTGGAGGCCGACGCCGCGGCCAGGGGACTCAACTACGTCAAGCTCGACGGCGAGGTCGGCATCATCGGCAACGGCGCCGGGCTGGTCATGTCCACCCTCGACGTGGTCGCAGGCTGCGGCGCCCGCCCCGCCAACTTCCTCGACATCGGCGGCGGTGCCTCGTCCGGCGTGATGGCCGACGGGCTGTCCGTCATTCTCTCCGACCCCGACGTGAAGTCGGTCCTGGTGAACGTCTTCGGCGGCATCACGGCCTGCGACGCGGTAGCCGACGGCATCGTGCAGGCGCTGGAGAGCGTACGGCTGACCAAACCGCTCGTGGTCCGCCTCGACGGCAACAACGCCGCACGCGGCCGCGCGATCCTCGACGCCCGTGCGCACCCGCTGGTCCAGCAGGTCCCCACCATGGACGGCGCCGCGCACCGCGCCGCCCAACTCGCCCACGCAGCATAAGGAGTGCGGACATGGCCATCTTCCTCACCAAGGAGAGCAGGGTCCTCGTCCAGGGCATGACCGGCGCCGAGGGTATGAAGCACACCCGCCGGATGCTCGCTGCCGGCACCCGTGTCGTCGGCGGCGTCAACCCGCGCAAGGCGGGCCGGACCGTGGACGTCGACGGCACCCCGGTCCCGGTCTTCGGCTCGGTCGAGGACGGCATGACGGCCACGGGCGCCGACGTCACGGTCGTCTTCGTCCCACCCCCCTTCGCCAAGGCGGCCGTCATCGAGGCGGTCGACGCCGGTATCGCCCTCGCGGTCGTCATCACCGAGGGCATCCCGGTCCACGACGCAGTCGCCTTCCACGCCCACGCCAGAGCCGGCACCACCCGCATCATCGGCCCGAACTGCCCGGGCGTGATCAGCCCGGGCCACTCCAACGCGGGCATCATCCCCTCCGACATCGCCCCGGCCCCGGGCCGTATCGGCCTGGTCTCCAAATCGGGCACGCTCACCTACCAGCTGATGCACGAGCTCCGCGAGATCGGCTTCTCCTCGGCGGTCGGCATCGGCGGCGACCCGGTCATCGGCACCACCCACATCGACTGCCTGACGGCCTTCGAACAGGACCCCGACACCGAACTGATCGTCCTCATCGGCGAGATAGGCGGCGACGCGGAGGAACGAGCCGCGGCCCACATAGCCCGGCACATCACCAAGCCGGTGATCGGCTACATCGCAGGCTTCACGGCCCCCGAGGGCAAGACGATGGGCCACGCGGGCGCGATCGTCTCGGGCGCGGCCGGCACGGCGGAGGCGAAGAAGACAGCGCTGGAGGCGGCAGGGGTGGCGGTCGGCGCGACCCCCACGGAGACGGCCGCTCTGGCAAGGGCGCGCCTATGGGGCGGGTCTGCCCATTCCAGCCCCTCCGGCGTTTGAGGAGCGGGGTCCGGGGCGGAGCCCCGGTTACGGGAAGGGGGCGGGCAGGGGAGATGGCCCGCCGCAGGCGCCACCCGCACCGACCGGCCACCCGGCCCCGCACCTCACCACCCGCCCCGACCGCGCACCGAGAGCGGAGAAGCCCATGACCCCCAACACCCTCACCCTCAAACCCGGCACGGCCTGGCAGGACGCCTGGCACCGCTGCCTCACCACCGCCCCCGAGGCCTTCCAGGACGACCGCGTCCTGAACCTCTGGGCAGCCACCTGGCAACGCGACGGCCGGGCCATCCCCGCCACCACACCCGTGGACGGCACCCCCATCGCAGGACCGCCCCGGCTCGACGCCCCCACCGCCACCCGCGCGGTCCGCGCCGCCCTCGACCAGCACCGCGCCTGGCGCCACATCCCCCTCAACGAGCGCAGCGCCCGCATCGGGGCCACCCTCGACGCCCTGACCGAGCACCGCGAACTGCTGGCCCTCCTCCTCGTCTGGGAGATCGGCAAACCCTGGCGCCTCGCCCTGGCGGACGTGGACCGGGCGATCGACGGCGTGCGGTGGTACGTCGAGAACATCGACCGGATACTCACCGACCGCACCCCGCTCCCGGGCCCCGTCTCCAACATAGCCAGCTGGAACTACCCCATGTCCGTGCTGGTCCACGCGATGCTCGTGCAGGCGCTCGCCGGCAATGCCGTGATCGCCAAGGCCCCCACCGACGGCGGCGTGGCGTGCCTGACCCTGGCCTGCGCGCTCGCCGCCCGCGAAGGCGTGCCCCTCACCCTGGTCAGCGGCAGCGGCGGCGAACTCTCCGAGGCGCTGGTCCGCTCACCGGAGATCGGCTGCGTCTCGTTCGTCGGCGGCCGCGACACCGGAGCCCGTATCGCCACCGCTGTGGCCGACCTCGGCAAGCGGCACATCCTCGAACAGGAGGGACTCAACACCTGGGGCATCTGGAACCACACGGACTGGGACGCGCTCGGCGCCGTCATCCCGAAGCTCTTCGACTACGGCAAACAGCGCTGTACCGCCTACCCCCGTTTCGTCGTGCAGCGCAGCGCGTTCGACGCGTTCCTTCGCGCGTACCTCCCGGCGGTCCGTTCCCTGCGCGTGGGCCACCCCCTCGCCGTGGCCGACCCGGGCGATCCGCTTCCCGCCCTGGACTTCGGCCCACTGATCAACGCGGCCAAGGCCAAGGAGCTGGGTGACCAGGTGGCCGAGGCGATCGACCGGGGCGCGGTCCCGCTGCACCGCGCCCCGGCGGCCGACGGGCACTTCCTCCCGGGCCAGGACACCGCCGCGTACCTCCACCCGGTCACACTCCTCAACCCACCGCCGTCCTCCCCGCTCCACCACGCGGAGCCCTTCGGCCCGGTCGACACGATCGTCCTGGTGGACACGGAGGCGGAACTCCTCGCCGCCATGAACGCCTCGAACGGGGCCCTGGTCGCCACCCTCTCGACGGACGACCCCGCGACGTACGCCAGGCTGGCGCCCCAGATCCGCGCCTTCAAGGTCGGCCACGGCAAACCCCGCTCCCGGGGCGACCGGGAGGAGCTCTTCGGCGGCTTCGGCGCCTCCTGGCACGGCGCCTTCGTCGGGGGTGAACTCCTGGTGCGGGCCGTGACCGAGGGCCCGCCGGACGAGCGCCTGCCGGGCAACTTCCCGGACCACCACCTGAGGCCGTAGCGGGACCGCGCCGCCCCTCAGCCGATCCCCTGCCGGTCGGGAAGCAGCGCGAACTCCCGCTCGGCCGCGTCCGGCACCGTGCGCTCCACCGCCTGGATCAGCAGCGCACGGTGCCTGACCAGCGGCTTCTGCCGCTCGGGTGCCGCCAGCAGGACAAGATCGTCGATTCCGGCCAGCAGCCGCCGGGTGACCTGCGGGGTGTCCGCGGCGCACCTTCGGACCTCCTCGAACCCGAGATCCACCAGATCCGCCCACCCCGGCACGTCCTGCACCAGGCGCACGGCCCCCTTGCGGTCCCGGTGGTGGACCGCGCCGAGAGGCAGTTCCACGACGGCAGCGAGGAACTGCACGATGCGGTCCAGGCACTGCACAGCGGTGGTGGGGTCGTTCACGGCCGTCGAGAGGGCGCGCAGTGCGATGTCCGAGAGCTGACGCAGCCCGAACGCCAGATCCTGGTGCAGCGTGCGCTCGACACCGACGGACACCGTGTACCGCAGCGCGTGCCGGGGCGGGGCGGCCCCGCCGTGCACCGCCAGCACCGGCGTCCCCGGCACGACGAAATCCCCGAGCCGGGGAATCAGCCGCAGGACGACTCCCTGGCGCCGCGCGGCCCGCACCAGCCGTGCCACGTTCACGTCCCGCAGCACCCCGGCCCGTCCCTCATGCACGAGCTGTACGGTCTCGGCCGCGAGCGGTCCTTCCTGCGGCCGGCCGGCCGGCATCCGCCCCAGCACCCGGAAGGAGTCCCGGGTGATGCGGTCGACGACGGGCCCGATCTGCATGAGGCGCAGCGTGGAGCTCACATAGGCGATGAAGAGCAGCAGGCTGAGCCCGACGAGCACGGCGGTCAGCACGCTCTGCACGAACGGCACGGACGTGACCCGGCGCGGATCCGTCTCGCTCTCGTACGAGCTCAGGACCAGCAGCGAGAAGACGAACGTCGCCAGGAACACCGACAGCGTGAGCTTGCTGATCCGGCTCCGCACGAAGATCCGCACCACTCGGGGCGTGAGCTGCCCGCTCGCCATCTGCACGGCGACCAGCGAGATGCTGAAAACCACACCGATGAAGGTCATCATCGCCGAGCTGACCGTGACGACGATTTGCTTCGTGTCGTCGGCGACCGAGACCAGGTCCCGGATCTCGTCGTACGCCCGCTCACGCTGGAGCAGGGTCACGAGCTGCTCGTCGAGCGCCGAAGCGCCCAGCCAGAGCACGCAGGCGCACACCAGAGTCAGGGTCGGGGCGAACCAGAAGGTCTCGCGCAGATGCTCACGCAACGGTGACAGCGCACGGGGTGGCCGATATCCGCGATCACTCATGCCGGCGAACGTAACCCGCCCCGACCGCGCCACCGTGGACCCCGGCGCCGACCCTCCGGTCACACCGTGCGTACGTGCCCGATGACGGAGCGTACGCACAGGTGGGGCTCGGCTGTCCTGGGCACCGCCCGGATGTACGCGCATCCCGCTGACCAGGGCACTGACCACCGGAAATGCAGGTGAGGCGGACCCCAAACCCCTGGTATTGTTTTCTTTGTCGCCGCGGGAGACTGCGGCTGATCACCCGGTCCGGGTGGCGGAATGGCAGACGCGCTAGCTTGAGGTGCTAGTGCCCTTTATCGGGCGTGGGGGTTCAAGTCCCCCCTCGGACACCAGCTGAGACCCCTGTTCACCAGGGGTCTTCTTGCTTTCCGGGGCTGAGCCGAGCTCGGGTGGCCCGGGCCGCGCTTCCCGGTCAGGCCGAGGACAGCTGTTCCGCTATCTCTTTGACCCAAGCGGCGCTCTTCGCCGGGTCGTTGAGGGATTCCGCCCACTCGTCCGGGGTCTGCCGGTGATGGGCCGGGCCTGATTTGAGAGCGGTGAGAAGGGCTCTGGCCGAGTCCCGCATGTCGGCCGCTGTGTCGCCACTGCCCTTGATGTCCGTGCCCGCCGCGAGTCCGTAGATCTTACGGGCCATGGCCTGGCGCTCACCGTTCTCCACTTTCTTCCAGAACTTCAGGGCCTCCTTCAGCGCATCCCCGCGGGAGGCGGGCTCCGCCGGAGCCTCTCCCTCCGCCCAGCGTTCCGGGTGACGGGCCCCGGCGTAGCGCTTCGCGCCCGCACGGCCGGCCTTGTACGCAGTGACGCCGAGGATGAGGCCGGCCGCACCCGCGGCGAGGCCCCAGCCGACCGGGTTGCTCGCCAGCGCGGCACCTCCCGTCGTGGCGGCGACGGCCGTCACGATGCCGCCCGCGGCCTTGGCGGACTCGCCCACGGCGGTGAACGCCTGCTTGCCCATCTTGTTGCGCTGCTTGCCGAGCGCGTACGTGTGCACCGCGTTCATCGTGTTCATGTCTTCAGCGCGCCGGACTTCCATGGCGGCGTCACGGGTTCTGCCCATCGCCGCCCAGGCCGCATCGATGGCCTCGGAGACGCGCTCCATCCGGTCCTCGCCCTCGTGGTCCCAATGGGCGTCCAGCGCGCCATACGCCTCGTCCGAGGCCGCTTCGGTGTTCTGCCGCTCCAGGTTCAGCCGGGCCAGTGCGCCCTCGTCGGTGCGGCCGGCCGTCCCGAGCTCCTTCAAAGCGCGGTATTTGCGTGCCGTCAGCCCGAAGCGGGTCGCCGCACGGGCGCCTTTCGCCGCACCGACAACGCTGGAGCCGATACCGCTCACCTCGGAAGCGGTAGCGGCGTGTGCCACCATCTGTGCCTTGGTCAGCTCCTTGGCGATTCCCAGCGTGTAGTTCCCGGCCCCGGCGGCGCCGATGACCGCGTCGGCCGTCTTGGTGTTGGCCTTCTTGTCCGCTCCGTGGAAGGCGGCCCCGCTCCGGTGCTTCCCGGCGTCCTGCCTGGCCTTGGCCGCGTCCATGCCACTCAGTACGGCGCCTGCGGCCACCGTGACGAGGTTCTCCGAAGCGGCGGCGGTCCCCGAGGAGCCTGCCGAGTGCTTCAGGGCCTCGCTCCCCGTCGCGGAGGCCTGCTGGGAGAAGCCCGCGTTGGCGGGGACGTGGACGCCCTTGACGAAGGTGTCGATGAATTCGAGATTCTTCTTGACCTTGTCGAGGGCCGCGGCGATCCGGTCGCGATAACTCTTCGCCCCCGCCGGCGGCCTGCCGATCTCCGGCGCGTTCCCCTGATCCGCGCCTCTGGCACGCTGCACCGCCGTGGTTGCGGCCCGGTTGCCGACGCTGGGCCGGATCCCGAGGAGGCCGTGCCCCGTCGGACCGGTGGACGTACCCCGGCTCCGGACCCGGCCCTGCCGGGCGGGCGCTGCGACGGCAACGGCCGGCCGGGCCGAGGTGCGGTGGACCGGGGTGCTCATGGACGTACCTCTCCTGTGCCGGACCGGGCGAGTGGAGAGTAGCCAGGCGTGGCCAACAGAAGGGGTACAGCAGGGAGACCCTTCACGGATGCCGCAGAACGCCTTGTGGCGGGTTCGACCGGTGGACAGCGCCGCGAAGGCCTGGCCGCATGCCACGGGGATTCGGATGCGCTGCCCCTGCCGGTGGTGCAGGTACGGAACCGTCTGTCCGGCTACTGCGCAGCCGCGACGACCGGGTAGTGGTCCGAGAGATTCGTGTAGGTGTGGTCCGTGCCCCAGCTGGAGACGGTCCACGGCGCGCTCTCCTCCTTGACCACCTCGTTCGTCCACCCGGCAGGCCTCGCGTGGCCGGTGCGGTGGAGGACGTGGTCGAGGTCCTCACGGGGGTCGTCGGGATACCGGTCGGCGGCGATCGAGTTGTCCTGCGTGTCGAACGAGTACGGATGCCCGGTGCGGGCGTCCGTACTCGTGAGCCCGGCGTCCATGAGCATCGACGCGTACTCGGGGGAGCGGGAGTCGACGTTGAAGTCACCGGCCACGACGACCTCTTCGGATGCCGGGATGTTCTTGGCGGCGAGGAACGCGTCGATCTGCCGGAACTGCCGGCCGCGGATCTGTGCCGCCTCACCCGCGCCGCACCCGGGGTCGGTCGACTGCGTGTGAGTGCCCACGACATGCACCAGAGCGCCGTTGACGTTCAATTCCGCATAGGCGAAACCCTTGTTGGACCACCAGTCGCTGCCGCAGGCGTCCTCGTAGATGTGCTGCTCCTGCCGGACGATCGGCCACTTGCTCAGGAGGGTCACGCCACCGTCCTCGGGGGTCGTGGCGGAGTAGGACCCGCTGGTGGCGTCCCAGCCGCTGGTGCCGCGGCCGACCACCGGTGTGTGGAAGGGGTACTGGGCGGAGGCGTTGCGCGTCAGTGCGTCCGATGCGGAGTTGTCGAAGGCCTCCTCCAGCACGACGACGTCATTGCCCTGGAAGAAGCCGGCCTTCGGGATCTCCGCAGCCCGGTGCGACTGGCCCCAGTTGGGGTAGAGGTTCGTGCTCATCTGTACTATGGGCTAACTGTACTGCGATGGGGGCGGAATGCGTGGAGCTGAAGAGCGGCCGTACGACGGATGTGGGAAGTGTCTTGTCGGCGTGCGCCGATTGTCCCGCAAGTCCGACGCAACATGGTCGCCCGCGCGGCAGCGAACCAACGTTCTAGCCGCTGTCAAGAGCGTGGGCGGTCATGTCATCGCGTGGGCTGATGACTTCGAGGTGAGCGGCGCCACCGACCCCATGAAGCGCCCGCAGCTGGGCCCCTGGCTGCGCGGCGAGAGCGGACCATACGACGGCATCGCGGGTGCGTCCGTCGACCGCATCGGGCGCAGCCTCCCGGACACCCTGAACACGGGCTACCGCATGAGGGACGAGGGGAAGCTCCTCGTCACATACGGGCACGCTGGACCGTGGGACCTGAATGACCCGGTAGACGAGAACCGGTTCACCATGGAGGCATGGGGCGCACAGATGGAGTTGCGCGCCACGCAGGGTCGGAACCGGGACGAGACGGTGAAGGCCCGCACGCAAGGGCGAAAGCGCGGTAAGCACGCCTACGGGTATCGATACGTCCGCCTCCACCCGAAGGCAGGAATCGACCATGTGGCGTTGGACCGGGGGGAGGAGATGCCTCCCGACGTCCGGGAGCGTGAGAATGCCTGCGAGATCATGCGCGACGTCGCACGCCGCATCCTGGCCGACGAGACAGGCGAAGTCACGGAGTACAGCGAAGCTGCCAGGCTAACCCGCGCCGGCGTCTACTCACCCGCGGACCATGAGCGCGTCATTAGCGGACGGGAGGCACGCGGGGGCCCCTGGAACGGGGCGGCTCTGCGGAAGATGCTTCTGTCAGAAGCGGCCCTCGGCTACCTCCTGCACCGCGAACGTCCAGTCATCGACGACAAGGGCATGCCGGTGAATGTGGCTCCCCCGCTGTGGAACCTGGCAACGCATCACGCGCTGAGCAAGAAGCTTGGGCCGAAGGTGCCGAGACAGAAGCGCGCTCAGTCCGGCAACCATCTGCTGTCCTCCGTCGCAGTGTGCGGCGTCTGCGGCTACCGGCTCTACCGCACGGGGAGCCCCGTGGCGATGACGTGCAAGTCTCGCGCGTTCGGGCAGTCGGAGTGCAAGCCGTCCCCCACCATTCAGGTGTCCATCCTGGAGGCGAGCCTCACAGGATGGTTCCTGGAGACGTTTGGGGAGCACCAGTTCATGGAGACGGTCTACGACCCTGGCAACGGCGCCGAAGAGGCGCTAGGCGAGGTGCTGGCAGCTCGGAACCGCCTGCGCGACGACCGGGCAGCGGGGCTGTATGAGGACGAGGACGACGCAGAGTGGTACCGCACTCGGTACAGCGAACTGACAGCCGCCATCAAGCGCCTACGGGCCGTGCCCATCCGCCCTGCCGGCATGGTGACTCGTCCGACCGGCGCGACGGTTGAGTCAACGTGGAAGGCTGCGGCCGACAATGGCGCACGTCGGCAGCTCCTGCACGAGTTTGACGTCACCGTACGGGTGTGGCCGGAAGGGAATACCCCACGATGGCTGCCTGTCGTCGCTGGCGAGAGCCCCGACGAGGGCGCGGAGAGCCGTCTCCGACGCGCGCAGGCGGTGCCTGCATAGTCGCCGGAGCACACGAAGAGCCCCCATCGGTGCCGGTGGGGGCTCCGTGCTGCGCTGCTCACTCTGCGGGCGTGCTCCACGGGCCGGCGGGCGGACGCTCCGGGAGCTTGGATCCGGGCCTGCGGCAGTAGTAGGAGACGAAGCGTCGCAGGACGTCAGACCGGTCCGTGTCGTCCGGCACGGCCTCTCCGAATGCTTGCCACAGCTCAGCGTCGATGCGAAAGCGGCTGGCGGGGGTCTTCGGTTGGTTGGGCATGCGACGACCGTAGCAGAGGTGTGGACACACCCGCCCGGTTGTGCGTAAGGTGTGGACACACCCCGGGAACCTCCCCGGAAACACCACAGCCCCGCGTCGACTTGGCGGAAGAGCGGGGCCGTGAAACTCCAGCTAAGGAGCCCGACCATGTTCTCACACCTCACCCCCGCACAGCTGGACGGCGTCGCCTGCATCGTTTGCGACGACGAGAGCGGGACGATGATCCCCGTCGGACACCACGAGGGAAACCAGCTGTTCGCGCACCGCTCCTGCAACGTTCAGCCGGCGGACGACGCGCATGACACCGCCCTCGTCGTCGGACCGATCGAGACGGCTGACGATCGGGACTTCCTCCGCGGCCATGCGGTCGACGTGGCGGCGCAGACCGGGACCATCGCGACGTACGCACTCCACACGGACTACAGCGTGACGGACTTCGGAGCGATGTACGTCCTCGGGAACGCCGCGGAACTGCGGGACTGCGCAACGCTCGTGCTCATCGCGGAGGCGCTGGCAGCAGGGATCCCGGTCTACGACGCGTCGCACCCGCAAGAGGCTGGTCGCTGCGGGTGCGGGCTGGTCCAGTCGGTTCGGGTTCTGCGCGATCGTCACGGCGACATCGTGCGTCATGAATGCCTCGGACTGACGATGGGCTGTGCGCACTGCGGGGAGTACGGCGACGCGGAGGAACTGACCCTCGTCGAAGAGGGCGCCACGTTCCACCCGGTACACACCACATGCCTCGCGGAGGCCCGTCGGTCGCAGCCTGGAGAGAAGTTCGCTACGGCCTGACGTCACCCTGCGTAACCTGGAAGGGCTCGGCTGCTCCGGCGGTCGGGCCCTCCGCGCGTTCCTCGTCGACGTCCTCCGCCCTCTCCGATGAAGCGGAGAGCGACGTTCCGCGCTCAGATGAGCGTAGACAGCTGTGTAAGTTAGGGTGCCCTGTGTGGCGTGGGTCACGCTTCCCCGTCGAACCCTGCCAATCCGATGACAAACCGCACGTCGCTGACCTGCGGTTTTGGCTAGATTGACAGAATGGGGGCCCAGATTCCTTTAACCCTCTACGTGTCAAGACCCTCTTGGAAAAGCTATTTAGTTTGTCATTCTGTCTCCAAACTGTCCGCACCCCCTTCCGACCCCTCGCTGACGTCGAAACCGCACCCGGGGGAGGCGTGGGAGGCATCCTGACGTCTCCACGGCCCCTGACGGCCCCCGTGAGCGCCTGAGCGCCCCTCTCTGGTACTTGGAGTGATTCGGAGTGCGGTAGGCCGTTAGGGCGGCGTACAGAGCCGCAGGGCAACGCGCGGGGGTGGAGGCGGACGAAGATCACGCTCCGTATGTACGCCCGGGGTCACGCATCGCGGCCGGCCGAAGTCGATGATTCGAGTGTCCGGATCTCGTAACAGTGTGACGCCGTTATGGCCGATAAGTTCCTGTATGTGCAGTATGTCGCGTCACATGCGCCCCATAACTAAGGTAGAAGGCTTTTTCTCACGCGCACGCGTACGCGCGATCCCCAAGACCGCGGGACCTGCGGCGGAAGGCTCTTGGCCTCGTCCTGGTTCCGTGTGCACTCCAGCTCCGTCGATCGCCTTTCTCGATGTTGGGCTGGACGGCCAGGCGTAGAGCGACGTCGGAGAGCTCAGCTCCCGCCACTCGACGTCGCTCCGCCTGGCCTTAGACCTCTGCTTCGCGACGCTGGCCACGGCCGGCGTTTTTCATTTGCCCGACCATGCAGACAGCCCGATCCCCTGACCGACAGGACACCCCCAGGAGTAGCCCATGTATGGAACCAGCGATGTCCCGGACCGCACTGAGCGGCAGTGCCCCGGATGCCTGCGCGTGCTCGTCGTCGACGGCGAGAGCTTCCACCGAGACCCGATGTGCGCGGACGGGTACACCCGCAAGTGCGCCGAGTGCCGCAACGAAGCTGAGCGCGACCGGTACCACCTGGAGGCCCCTTACCGCGCCAGGGTGCGCCGTGAGCGACGTGCAGAGCGTCGGGCGTACTTCGAGTCGACCGGCCGCTACGAGGCCGCCTGATGACCGCTCAGCCACCCTCAAGCCCTACCGCAGCCCCTGTCGAACGGCAGGGGCTCACGCATGACCCGAGAGGCACCGAATGACCGAGAACCAAGCTCTCGATGCGGCGTACCTCGCCGTTCCGGAGATCGCCGAGTACCACGCCCGTCGCAAGCGCGTCGCGGATCTGCTCACGTCCCTCCCCATCGTTGACGCACCCGAGGCGGCGGCGCAGAAGATCGCTGACGACGCCGTCAGCGACTACCTGACGTCGGGGGCGTGGGACGAGAGCACCAACGAGCGTGCACAGGCGGCTTACACGGCCGCTGTAGGCGCCCACGCGGTCCGTACGCGCCTGTCGGTAATGCATCGGGAGTTCATCTCCGGGGCGTCGCTCCGGTCGCTCTACGAGGCGAACAGGGACGAAATCCTGACCAACCTCGGCACACAGCTGAGCGCACTCCTGGAGGAGGCGCGCAAGCACATCGCCGACCTGGGCGACGTCCGCACCGCAGATCAGGCGATCGACGCAGGCGCGAAGGCGTCCGCGGCCTACGCATCGATGCGCCCGCTCGTCGCGCAGCTGACGGACATCAGGGCGGCTCAGTGGGTGGCGCTTGGCGCTGGCGAAGAGGGCGGCCCCATGAGCCGTTGGACCCTCGCCAAGACCTCCGGCTTTGGCGATCTCCAGGGCATCTCCGATGACACGCCGTTCCGTGAGCGTGAGGTGATGAGGCGCCAGTCATACGACCTGGAGCACCTCGTGTACATCGCGCAGCTGGGCACGGCGTACGTCCCTGCCGACGTCGACGAAGTCCTAGCGGCGCAGGAGGCGTTCGACGGACGGCATTCCACCCCCGACGATGTGCGGCCCCTGGACATCAGCCCGCGTGTCGCGCCGCACCGCACCCCGCGTCAGCCGAACCGCGGGACCGACACCAACGGCGAGCGTGAGGCAGTCTCCCGCGCCCGCCAGAGGAACTAAGAGAGGTAACCAACATGCCCGAAGCGATCACTCCGGAGCCCCTCACGGGCCCCGTGCTCGAACTAGCAAAGCTCCGTGCCGGCCTGGCTGCTGGCCTGACGGTGGAGCAGTCCGCGCGGCTCCAGGGCGCCGACGAGGCAGCCCTCACCGCTGACGCAACCTCGTTCGCGTCGGAACTGTCCGCAGCCAACCCCGCCCCGCAGGCGCCTCGTGCGGGCGGCGCCCGTGGCCCTGACGTCCAGGGCACCGCAGGAACCGTCGCAGGCGGTGCAGCCCGCTACAGGCAGCGCGTCGGCCTGGACGAGAACGGCAACCGGCCGGAGCCCAAACCCCTGCCGACCGACGGACGAAACCCGTTCGTTGAGAACCGAGCCACATGGAGCCACCGATGACCACCCTCCTGTTCGACGAGTACACGCAGCCCATGAAGAACCGCGCCATCGAACTGAGCGGCACGGCCGTTGTGGTGGAGCTGCTGAGCGGCAAGGCCCTGACGGGGACGCTCTCGTACGCCCTGGTTGATGGTCCACAGGCCACCAAGCAGTACCCGAACGTGCTCACTGTCACCGTGGAGACGAAGGCGTACACCGTCCGCCTTGACGCCGTCGCAGCCATCGGGCAGGGCTGAGCCCCGGGCCCGCGTGGAGCGACTCGCGCGGGCCTAGATGGCGGCCCTGAACACCAGCATCCACGAGGTGTTGACGCCTATCGCACTGTGGCCGACGAACGTGTCTGGCTGCATCGTCTCCAGTCGCCATCCAACGGCCTCTACGGCTTCGATGGCGTCGGCCAGTGCCACCATGTTGTTGTCGGGCAGCTGTGGCACCTGGAGGCGGTAGGCGAACACCTTGTGCCCCGCCTTCATGCGCGCCTGTGCAGCGGTGTCGATGCGTGCTGACGCGACCTTGTCCCGTATCCCCATGGGGACACCGTAGCCACGTCGCCCCATGCAGCGTGGCAGATGGGAGGAACTATGAGCGGCTGGAGTAACAGCACGCGCAAGCAACGGCTGCCACGCAATTGGGCTGCCCTGCGGCGACGGGTGATCCGCCGTGACGGTGGTCAGTGCACGGCTAGGTATAGCGACGGCAGACGGTGTGAGCTGCCAGGTGTCGACGTCGACCACATCATCCCTGACTCGCTCGGAGGCTCGGATGACATGGACAACCTGGCTCTGATCTGTACATGGCACCACGCTCAGAAGAGCAGCAGCGAAGGCGGAACAGCAGCTGCCCTCAAGCGCAAGAGCATCCAACGTCCGACGTCGACGCATCCCGCGCTTGACGATTGATCATGCTCTGACCTGTGGCGATCTCATGATCAACCCACCCGATATACCCCAAACGATCATCACGCCGCTCGTAAGTGGGCTGAGCCTCGCGGGGCGTACGACTCTGGGGATATGGCTTTACGGCCCTGAAATGGGCCTTTTCCGCCCCCTCAGGGCCCATTCTGAGCCCCTCCGGCCGGCTCCGCACGGTGGATCGCGCCCGACGGGCGGCAGGGGCGTAGGCGCCGATCGGTTGCAGGGTTCCCGGGCGTGAATCAGTGCAACTGCTGGTGAGCGTGGTTGTAACCGTGACAGATTTGCTCTCAGGTAAGCAGTGAATATCTCCCGTCTTTGCCTTTCCTTTACCTTCAGCGCCGGCGCACACGTCGGCGCTGCTCTGCATGCCCCTGGAGGGCGAATGACCAACGAACCCAAGTGCCCCCGCGCGGGATGCAAGCTGACGTGCTGGCACCGGTATGACGACAAGGGGCGGAAGTTCTACACCGCGTGGTGTTCTTCCTGGTGTAGGCATTGGGACGTCGCAGCCCGCCAGGTTGCCCACGGCGGCAACGAGCGGCAGGCCGCAACGCTGCTGGAGGCGGCAGCCATCCTTGACGCCCGGAAGTCCGGAGGCGACCCGGTACGCGGGATTCAAGTGGTTGCCGGCCGCTGGATCGTGCACACGGGAGCGCGTTCGTCGACGCTCCGACACCGGAGGGCGGCGTAGTGGCGGCGCGCTACACCGGGAACTTCGACGGAATCGGCAAGCTGCTCCGGCTCCCTGGGGTGCAACTTGTCTGTCGTGACGCGGCAGTTGAGATCATGCACGTTGCGCAGGCGACGGCCCCCGTCGGCAACCCGGAGACGGACCGGCATAGCGGGCTGTATAAGGCCTCGTTCAGCGTTGAACCCTTCGTCGGCACCGTCCCATGGCGAGGGGTGCCCTACCAGCGACGGGGCGCGAGGGTTCTCAACTCCAGCCCCCACGCTTTGGTGGTAGAGCACGGAGGCGGGAAGAACAGCACGCCTCGTCACGCAACTCTCACGAAGGCCATAGACGCCGTCTCGTCGAAGTTCCGCTAACCCCCGCGCAAACACCCCACTAGACCACTGACAGGCCCTTAGCGACCCGCTAAGGGCCTGTCTCGCATGCCCGAAAGGCTGCTCATGCAAGTACAACAACGGGGCCCCAACCCCTCAACATGCTTCCGCCCCGGGTGCAGGTTCTCCAGGATGCTCGCCTTCGACGACGGAGGCGGGTTTGGGTTCCTCGATTTCTGCTCGCTGGCTTGTGCTCAGTGGACAGAGTCGGCGCTGAAGACGGCACGGGCTGACTGGTCGCCCGACGTCGAACACCAGGCACACCGCCTCGACGTCTTGTCGACGATGCTCGACGCCCGCTCAGAGCCCGTTGACCTGACGGGCGGCGTCTGATGGCCACGAACGTAGTCGGAACGGCAGCCGTTGAGGTACTGCCATCGACGGAGAACTTCCACCGCCGTCTAGCAGCCGCTGCTCTCCCTGCCGCGACACGCGTTGGGCAGCAGGCCGGCGACAACTTCAGCGACGCCTTCAGTCGCAACGTCGTCATCGCGATTCCTGACGCCGTTCTCCGCGGCGGACGAGCAGCGACGAGAGCGGCAGGGTCACAGGGCGGGGATGCGGGCGGGGCGTTCGCGCGCTCCATCCGCCGGAAGCTCGAAGCGGCGTTCAAGGCAATGCCGAAGCTGGACATCCGACTGAGCGACACCGGCGTTGACGCACAGCTGAACCGTCTCCGAGCGCGGATGGAGACACTCAGGAACAAGACCATCGGTGTCGACGTCACCACGGCTGACGCCGAACGCGAAATCATCAAGATCGATGCGGAGCTGAAGCGCCTAGGCGCACAGCACGCCGACGTGGACGTCCGCGCAGACACCGCTACCGCTCGCGCCGCCCTGGCCGCAATTCGTGCCGATATAGCGGCGGTTGACGGCAAGGACGTCGATATCGACGTCAAGATCAACACCTCCGGAGCCTCCAGCGCCCTCATGGGCCTCGGGATCCAGATCCTGGCACTTACCGCCATCCCTCTCGGTCCCATCCTCGCGGCCGGCCTAGGCGGCGTAGCAGCTGCTGCCACAGCAGCCGGCGCCGGCGTAGGGGCCCTGGCACTCGTCGCCATCCCGGCCGTTAAAGGCATCTCTGAGGCGCTCACCGCGAAGAAGGCCGCGGAGGACGAGGCGACGTCAGCCACAGACCGTGGCGCCGCATCCAACACGTCGGCCGCACGGCAGGCCCTGAGTGCAGCCGGAGCACAGGCTGCCCTGGCATCAGCCCACCGCAACGCTGCGAACGCCATCGTCACGGCTAACCGACAGGTCGAGACCGCCGAGCGTGCGGTAGCGACGGCTGTGCAGTCCGCAGCCGACGCCAGGCGCAACGCCGCGGAGGCCGTGGAACGTGCTGAGAGGCAGCTCTCCGACGCTCAACGCTCCGCGCGACAGGCTGAGGACGATCTGACGCAGGCGCGTCAGACGGCGGCTCAGCAGCTGCGGGACCTGAATGACCAGCTGCTTGACGGGATGCTGGACCAGCGTGAGGCGACTCTTCGCGTCCAGCAGGCACAGGAGTCGCTGAACGAGGCGATCGACCGTGCGCGGACCGGTAAGGGCTCACAGCTGGACATCGACGCCGCGCAACTCGCCCTTGACCGTGCCAAGCAGGGCGCCAAGGAACAGAAGCAGGACTACGCCGACCTTCAGAAGGCTGCTGACAAGCAGCGGAAGGCGGGCGTAGAGGGATCCGACGCCGTCACGGCCGCACAGGCGCGCCTGAGCGATGCACAGCGGACCGTCGGGGACAACACCGAGGCTCTCGCGAAAGCCCGTCAGGCGGCCGACAAGGCAGCCCGGGACGGCGCTCAGGGAGTTGCCGACGCGCAGCAGCGCGTCACCGACGCTGAGCGTCAGGCCGCCGAAGCGCGGGTATCCGCCGCGGAGTCGGTGGCGAACGCGCAACGCGGACTTGCCTCCGCTCAGCTCTCCTCGTCGACGGCAACCGCCAAGTCGGCGAGCGCTGCGGACAAGTACAAAGCCGCACTGGACAAGCTCACGCCGGCAGGGCGCGGCCTGTTCAACGCGATTGCCGGTCCCAACGGGCTGACAACCGCCTTCAAAGCGTGGAGTACGAGCCTCCAGCCGGCCGTACTCCCGCTGTTCACGCGAATGGTGAACGGGGCGAAGGCGGCACTGCCCGGTCTAACGCCTCTCGTCCTCGGTGCAGCGTCGGCTATCGGCGTGCTTCAGGGCAAGGCCAGTGGGGAACTCAAGAACCCCTTCTGGCGAGGCTTCAAGAAGGATCTGACGACGAGCGTAAAGCCTGCGGTAGTCGGGCTCGGTGTCGCTTTCGGCAACATGCTGAAGGGGATGGCGGGCGTCATCGGGGCCTTCCTGCCGCATATGCGAGGGATCGCATCCGAAAGCGACCGGATCACGGCCCGGTTCGCGAAGTGGGGCAGCAGTCTCAAGGGTAGCCCGCAGTTCGAGAAGTTCTTGACCTACGTGAAATCCACAGGCCCCGGACTGGCGGAGTTCCTCGGCAAGATCATGACGTCGATGCTGGACTTCTCGAAAGCCATCGCGCCGTTGTCGACGGCAATGTTCGCGATCGTCGGACCGCTCTTCGACGCGATTACGTGGCTGTCGACGAACATGCCCGGACTGGTGCAGACCCTTTGGACGCTCTACACCGTTTCGAAGGTTGTTCGCCTCGGGATGATTGCAATGGGCGTCGCAACGGGCGTCTATTCCACCATCATGGCTCTCGCGACGCTGGAAACGTTCACGTTTAGCGCGGCGTTGGCGACAACGGGAATCGGCGCCCTGATCATGGTCATTGTTGTGGCCGTTGCGGCGCTCGTTGCGGGCATCATCTGGGCCTTCAAGAACGTCGGCTGGTTCCATGCGGCAGTAATGGGAGCCTGGAGCGGCATCAAGGTCGCAACGCTGTTCCTCTGGGGCTCCGTCCTCAAGCCTACATTCGATGGCATCTGGACGGCTCTAAAGGCCGTCGGTGCGGCTGCAACTTGGCTCTGGGTAAACGCACTTCGCCCAGCATTCGGGTTCATCGCAGCAGCTGCAAAGGTGTTGTTCACGGCGCTCGTCGTGATCCTCCTGACGCCTGCGATCCTGACGTTCAAGGCTCTCGGAGCGATCGGGAAGTGGTTGTGGAAAATGGCTCTGGGCCCAACGTTCAGGGGCATCGGCGAGGCTGCAACGTGGCTTTGGTCGAAGAGCTTCAAGCCTGCGTTCAGCGCGATTGGTGCGCTGGCCAAGTGGGTCTACGACAAGGCCATCAAGCCGGCCATGGCGGGATCGAAGCTGGCATTGAACGGCTTCGCAGCAACTGCCCGCTGGCTGTGGTCGTCGGTCGTGAAGCCCGTGTTCGGCTGGATCGGTGATCGGGCGGACTGGCTCTACCAGAAGGGAATCAAGCCTGCCTTCGACTCGATCAAGGCTGCGATGAAACTCGTCTCGGCCTCGTTCGAGACCGGCAAGAAGAACATCAAGAAGTCCTGGGATGCCATCAAGAAGATTGCGGCCGACCCCGTGAAGTGGGTGGTGTCGCACGTCTACAACGACGGCTTGGTTAAGCTCTGGAACAAGGTGGCGGCGGTTACCGGCGCCAAGGATCTGAAGCCCCTCAAGCTCGATGGCTACGCAACGGGTGGAATCATTCCCGGCTACACCCCGGGCGTCGATAACCATTTGATCGCCGTTGGCGGAGGCGAAAGCATCCTCCGACCTGAGGTCACCCGGGCCGTCGGGGCAAGCTCCATTCACGCCCTTAACCACGCCGCCCGCAACGGTGGCGTTGGAGCCGTTCAGGCCGCAATCGCCAACGGAACACCGGCGTTCGCCAATGGTGGCGTCGTCGGCAACCTCTGGGGCGGAATCAAGAACGTCGGCAACACCATCAAGAACGGCGTTGTGGATGCCGCGGAGTTCCTGACGAACCCTGACAAGGTGTTCGAGAAGGCGTCCAGTTGGGTCAAGGACTCGATGAAACAGTTCGCCAACTCGAAGTGGGGCGAGACGGTCACTAAGATCCCGATCGCGTTCATCAAGCAGATGGCGAACTCCATCCTTGGGTTCGGGGGTGAGGACGGATCCGGCGTCGCTGCGAGCGGCGGTGTCGGACGTGCTCTCGCATGGGCCAAGTCGCAAGCGGGTTTGCCGTACCAATGGGCCGGCGGTGGAAACCCAAGTTGGGACTGCTCTGGCTACATGGCCGCAATCCAGAAGGTCATACTTGGTCAGAATCCCCGGGGTCGACTGTGGTCGACGCACAGCTTCAACGGGAATACCGCTCCCGCAGGGTGGGTGCGTAACTTGCGTTCGCCTTTCATGGTGGGAATCACAAACGCGGGGGTAGGCCACACAGCCGGAACTCTCGCCGGCGTGAACGTTGAAAGCCGTGGAGGGCGCGGAGTAGTCGTAGGGCGACAGGCCCGCGGCTGGAATGACCGCCTCTTCACGTCGCACTACGGGTTCAAGCCCGCCATCAAGGTGCCGCAGCCGAAGGGCTACGCACAGGGTGGGTTCCCCGTGCCCGGTGACTGGTCCATCGTGGGTGAGCAGGGCCCTGAACTCCTCCAGTTCGCCTCACCCACGCAGGTGACGAGCAACCAGGACTCACGCGCACTGTTCCGCCAGGCGGCATCGGGCGGCAGCGAGCCAGCCCGCGTACCCGATATCCGGGTGGAGGCCAAGACCTACCTGGACGGCCGCGAAATCGGCGGCTACGTGGACCACCGCATCACCCTGCACGACGCAGAGACAGGCCAGGCGCTGACGTCCGGCCGCTACGTCTAACCCACACCCACACAAGCCGCTCTCCCGCCATGGAAGAGCGGCACCCTAGCAACTCCCCAACTGCCGCCCAGAGAGGCCGACATGGCCCCTGGGCGGCTCCCCAGACATCAAGAGAGGCAACCCCATGAACCACTGTGAGCCCGCGAAGAACCAGCCCGTTTCCTGCCCGCAGTGCGGTGCCGAGGTAGCGCAGGTGCCTGGCCGTGGACGTATCAAGCAGTTCTGCAACCCCTCGCACGGCCGGTCGTGGCGCACCCGCATGCGGTCCGCCGGCTGGCTGTAGCCCGACTTCCTAACCCTGTAGCCCGGGGCGGCGTACCGTCTTAGCTGTGAGTGAGCATCTCGGAGACAAGCTTTCCCGCCTTCGCCGGCTGTCGGACCTGACACAGGAAGAGCTGGCGGAGAAGGCAGGCGTGTCCGTCGACGTCATCCGCAAGCTGGAGCAGAAGCGCAAGGGGTCCGCCCGCCTGCCGACGCTGCATGCTCTAGCCGGCGGGCTGGGCGTCGAACTGACGACGTTGCTGGGGGATCCGCCCGGAGTCCCGTCGACGGGTGAGGCAGACCCGCCACAGCTTGTGGCTGTGCGGCGGGCGGTACACCCCCTCATGTTCGCGCCCCCGCAAGAGTCGGACGAGGCAGAGGTGCTTACGCCTGACCTCTTGCGTGCAGAACTTGCCGATAGCTGGTCGTTGTATCACTCGGCAGAGTTCCCCCAGCTGCTGAAGCTGCTCCCCGGGATCCTCGCTGACGCTCGACTCACGGCGTCACAGGGATCCGACGGAGGACAGGCGGCACTCGGCAAGGCGTTCCAACTCGCCGGCCACCTGAGCATCCGTCTGGGCAAGCTGGACTTGGCTCTAGCTGCTCTTGAGCGCGCCATAGCTGCTGCGGAGGCGTCGGAGGATCCGCTACTCGTCCCGATGGTATGCAATAGCCTGGCTTGGGCCTATCAGCGCTCCAACCGGCTGGACGACGCAACGGCCATCGCTCTGTACGCCGCTGACGGACTGGAGCGAGACGGCCTCGCTGACGATGCGGCGGGGCTACGGGTGTGGGGCGGGCTGACGATGTCCGCGGCTACGTCGTACGCCAGGCGCGACGACTACAGCCGCGCGGACGAGATGATGCGTGCCGCGGAGACAGCTGCCGGACGGCTGGCGAACCTCCCGCCCACGGAGGGGGACGGGCGTCTCCTGTCCGTCTTCAGTAAGTCGTCGGTCCGCATCGAGCGCGTACGCCTGGCCGTGCAGCACGGCCGGCCGGAGGAGGCGCTCCGACTGGCCAAGGGAATGCGGCTGAGCAAGGACACGCCGCCCTCGTGGCGCACATGGCTGCTCCTGGACGTCGCCCGCGCACACACTGACCTAGGTGACGCAGAGGGAGCCGTAAAGGCCCTTGAGAGCCTTCGTCGAGTCGCCCCGACGTGGATGCGGCATCACACGCTTGCTGTGGCCATTGTCAGCGACCTGTGGGAGCTGCCGACGCACCCCGCGGGTCTGCGGAAGCTGGCCGAGTTTCTGGGCGTGGAGAAATAGCGTCCCCGAAGTAGGACGTTCCGTCCCTGTCTAGCCGGCTGCCGTAGAGAAATGCTCGTGCCATCACTCACGGCGGAGGTGCGGGGAATGAACAAGACATTGATGGCGGGGCCGGTCCACTTGAGCGACCCGGTGCAGCCGCTCGAACCGGTACCCAACTTCGGCTGCAACGTCTGTGCGGCACTGGGGAAGCAGCGGGAGTTAGCCCGCAGCATCGGCGACATGGCGTCAGTCATCGACGCGAACGTTGAAATCCGGCGCCACCCGCACGAGGCCGGCAAATGAGCGCCCGGACGCTGATCCGCAACGTGGTGCACACCATTGTCCAGAACCCGGACACGGTCACGTGGGAGGCGTCGTGCCTCAGCTGCTCGTGGACCGCCACGCCGGCGGCATCCTGCGACGAGGTTGACACCGGATGCCTGGTCCATACGGGGCGCAGCAACCACCGACAGTTCCGGCGCACCGTGACGGGCTATGCGTTCGTCATACGTGCCGGCGAAGACCCCGTACCGCCCGCTCAGGCGTCCCCCACGCCGACAAGCGGATAGGTGCGGGCCGTGGTCGCCGACGGCCACGGCAGGAGGGGGCGGAGTGGTTCCACCCGGCGGCTTCGCCTCCTCCCACAAACGTGATGCGCCCTCGTTCCCTCTGGGAGCGGGGGCTTTGTGCTGCCATCCGACACTACAGTTAGCCAGTCCTGCTGATCAGGAACGTGTTGTACGTGAGCACGCGCAGCGACGGGACGGCGGCGGCCGACGCCTGTGGGGAGCCGACGGCCAGTGTGACGGCGGCGAGCGTTGCGGACAGGGTGACGCCGGAGATGCGGCGGAGCGCGGAGTGCGGCACAGGGGGCTCCTGATTCTGCTGCTGCAGTTGGGGGGTGGTCGCGTCCTGACCCCATGAAAGCAGGGGGAGTTACCCATCGGTAGACGGCAGGTGCCGGGATCCCTGCCCGCGGCCGTCCATCAGGTGCGCTCCGCCCCCGGGTGTCCGCCGCGAGCGCGTCTGTCCCGGGTGCCCGTCACGTCCGCTCGGCGTACACGATGAGGTTGTCGACAGGGTGTCCCTCGGCGTCGAACGATCCGTCGCAGGTGATCAGCCGCAGGGCACGGGTGTCGGTGTGCCCGTAGACGCGCTCGGTCGGGAATTCCTTTTTGCTCGCCGTCTCGCGGCTCGTGACCTTGAAGTGGACCTCGGTGCCGCGTTCGTCGCGGACGGCGATGTCCGCACCTTTCTTGATCTTCTTGAGGTCGTGGAAGACGGCCTTGCCGAACCGGGTGTCGTTGTGGCCGATCAGTACGGCGGCGCCGGGCCGGCCGGGCGCGGAGCTCCCGGTGTACCAGCCGGCTGTCATCCCCTTGTCGGCGGGCGGTACCTCGACCGTGCGGTCGGCGTTGAGCCCGAGGCGCATGACCGCGCTGTTGATCCCGAGGGAGGGAATGGCGATACGGGCGGGCGGCGGCGCGGACTTCTCGGAGCCGGACGGAGATGACTCGGTTCCCGGGCCGGGTGCGGGAGTTCCGGCCGTGGCGGCCGAAGCCGCGGCCGCGGGCTTCGCGGAGGAGGCGTCGGAGCAGCCGGTCAGCGTGGTCAGTGCGGCCAGCGCGAGACAGGCGTACACCGGCAGCGCCGTGCGCAGGCGGAGGTGGGTCGTGCGGGGCATGAGGGCGGACTCCAGGGAGGGAGGGTGGGTTCGGCGGCCGACGGCAGTGGCGCCGCCCCGGTGCGGGACGGCGCCACTGCCGGCTCTTCGGCTGAGGGAGGGTCAGCCGTTGCGGCGGCCGGTGGAACGGCGGCGCAGGACGACCGTTCCGGCGCCGGCGACCAGCAGGGCCGCCACCGCGGAGCCGGTGACGGCTGCGGTGTTGTCACCCGATGTGCCTGCCGGACGCTCGCCGGCGGCGACTCCGCCGCGCGGCGCCTGGCCGCGGGCGGCGGCCGCGCGGTCTTCCGCCATCTTGGACGGTGCGGCGGTGGAGGGCGCCTCGGAGGGCACGGCGGAGGGTTCGGCGCTCCGCTTCGTGGGCGCCGGCGAGGGGGCGGCGGAGGAGTCGGCGAATGCCGAGGTGGCGGGGACGCATACCGCACCGGCCACGACAGCGGCGAGTACGGCAGTACGCACGGACGAGCGCAGGGACATGGATTTGGCTCCGTTCCAGGTCGGCCTCGACGGCGCCGCGGTGCGGATTCGCACCGCGGCGCGAGGCGTGCCGACAGGCTGTCCCGAAGTTATGAAGAAGCTGTCAGAACGCTGTGGTCATCGCATCAGGGCTGTGCGGAGCCGGAGCCGGTCGGGGGTTCGGATGCGGGGCCGGGCCCGGCCGTGGCGGAGGGGGCGTCGTCCGGGCCGGTTGCGGGGGAGGTGTGTTCGTCCGGCGCCGTGGTCGTGCGGAGGCTCCTGCGGTCGGCGGGGAGGCGGAGCGTGAACACCGAACCCTCGCCCGGCACGCTCACCGCCGAGACGGTCCCGCCGTGTGCCTCCGCAAGCTTCCGGACGATCGCCAGGCCGAGACCGCTGCCTCCCGTGCGGCGGCTGCGGGACTTCTCACCGCGCCAGAAGCGGTCGAATACATGGCCGAGCTCCTCGGGCGCGATGCCGCTGCCTGTGTCGGTGACGTTCACCAGCACCGTTTCTCCGGAGCCGGAGCCGGAGCCAGAAGGGGCGGCGGGCCCCGCGCCTGATGCGGAGCCGGAACCCGGGTGTGGCGTACCGGAACCCGACGGGCGCAAAGTGACCTTCCCGCCTGCCGGGGTGTGACGGACCGCGTTCGACACCAGATTGCCGATGGCCTGGCGCAGCCGGACCGGATCGGCCGTCAGTCCCGGCACCGGGCGGTCCGGTGGCGCGGGCAGCACCGTCAGCGTCACCCCGGCGGTCTCGGCGCGGGCCTGGTGCGCGGCGGCGACCTGGGTCAGCAGCTCCTCGATCCGTACCGGTTCGGGGTGCAGCCGAAGCGCGCCCGCATCGGCCTGGGCGAGGTCCTGGAGGTCGTCGATGATGTGCTGCAACTGCACCGCCTCCTCGTGCAGGGAGGCGATGAACGCCGGGTCCGGGTCGGCCACCCCGTCCTGCGCCGCCTCCAGCCAGCCGCGGATATTGCTCAGCGGCGTGCGCAGCTCATGGGCGACATCGCTGACCATCGCCTTGCGCTGCGCCTCCAGCCGGGCGCGGTGGGCGGACATGTCGTTGAAGGTGGCGGCGAGCCGACCGATCTCGTTGTCCGCGGTGACCAGCACCGGCACGCTGTCCTCGCCGTCCCGCATCCGCTGGGCGGCACCGGTCAGCGCGCGCAGCGGGCGTACGAGCCGTGCTCCCACGAGCACCGAAGCGCCGACGGTGAGCGCCAGGACGAGAGCGGCCGTGCCCGCGATCCTGGCGGTGTTGGCCGGTGAGAGATCGAAACCGGGCACCGTGGTTCCGCCGGTGTCGCTGATGAACAGCAGCGCGGGCGAGGCGACGTACGAACTGAGCTGTTCACGACGGGCCGTGCCGACACACGAGGCGATGGCCCGGTCGTCCTCGCCGTTGCCGAGAGCTTCCGTGGGCGCGAACGTCGGCGAGGCACTGGGCACGGCACTGACTCCGGGGAGCGGCACTCTGGTGGGCATCGGCCTCGGCGCCATGCTGGGTGCCGCCTCCGCAGGCGTCGGCTCCGACGCCTGCCCCCAGGACAGATCGAGCTTCAGCTGTACGCCGCTGCGACCCTGGCGTTTCAGGCAGGCGTCGGCCAGCTGGTTGAGGGCATCGAGGGCCTTCTTCTCGGTCGTCGTCGGAGTGTCCAGGGCGTCGGTGGCGCAACGGGAGCCCTGCAGCCGGTCGGGGTCGTTTCCCACCACCTGGATCCGGGGGCGCCCGCTTGCGCTGCGGACCACGTCCGAGGCGATCCCGGACGAGCTGAGGCAGGCCACGTTCCGCTCGGCGACCTGCTGCAGTTCCGTACGCTCCGAGGCCGGCAGCCGGAACGGCCCGACCGCCCGCGGATCGACCCGGTCGGCCGGGGCGCCGGAGGTGTCGGCGTTCTCCGCCGCCAGTGCGGTGTCCACCGACAGCGGGTCGACGACCGCCGAGGCCTGGGCCGGCAACGCCGCCGACGAGGGCTCGGCCGAGTCGGCGAGCGGTGAGCGGCGCTCCGTCGTCAGCGCGATCCGCCGGCCGGACTGCTCGGCCAGGTCACGTACCGTCTTCTCGACGCCGTCCCAGGTGGCATGAGCCGCCGCGTAACCGAGCAGGCTGCGGTAGATCCCGGCATCGGCGGTGAGGTTCTGCCCCTGCTCCTGCCTGATCGCTCCGGATGTGGTCTGCACGGCGAGCCAGGCGGTGGCGGCCACCGAGCAGGCCGCCACGAGGGCCGACACGGCCAACAGCCGGGCGAAGAGGCTCTTGCGCAACGGCAGACGTGCCCGCCCCTCCGTACCGGAGGACGCGCTGCCGGCCCGGCCCTGGAGGTCCCTTCCGCTACGACGACGCACGTGCCGCCGCCTTCGCCGGGTCCGTCAGCTTGTAACCGACACCGAAGACGGTGAGCAGCCGGGCCGGCCGTCGTGGGGCAGGCTCTATCTTCTTGCGCAGGTTCATGATGTGTACGTCGACCGTGCGGTCACTGATGTACCGGTCGAATCCGTGCAGTTCCGCGAGCAGCTGCTGCCGGGAGAAGACCCGGTCTGGCTCGGCCGCGAGCGCGGCCAGGATCCTGAACTCACCCGGCGTGCACTCGACTGCCTCGCCGTCGACCGACACCACGTGCCGGGCCGGATCGATGACAAGCGCACCGACTGTCAGCAGGGACGTGTCGGCCGGCTCGGCTCCGGCCGTCCGCCGGCTGCGGCGCAGCAGCGTACGCACCCGGGCCATCAGCTCACGCGGGCTGTACGGCTTGGTCACGTAGTCGTCCGCACCGAGATCGAGCCCGAGCAGCAGATCGTCCTCGGTCGTGCGGGCCGTCAGCATCAGCACCGGCAGCTCCCGGCACTCGGCGCGCAGGACACGCACCACGTCCAGACCGTCGGCGCGCGGCATCATCACATCGAGGACGAGCAGATCCGGCTCCCGGTGCCTGACCTGGTCGAGGGCCGCGAGTCCGTCGCCGACGAGCGTGACGGAGTGGCCCTCCCGTTCGAGGTAGCGACGGAGGAGTTCGGCCTGCTTCTCGTCGTCTTCAGCGACGATCACGTTTGCACACACGCGCCCGATCGTAGAGGGGTTCGAACGGTGGGTGCCGACCTCCTGCCAGACCTCTTGCCCGCCGGGCCCGCGCGCCGCTCCTGTATCCGCAGTTAAGAGGCAGGAACCGCCGGCTGGACGACGGCAGGCCGGCACCGGCTATCCGGCGCTGTCACCTGCCCCCTCACCTGCCTGCCCCCTCGGCCTCACCCGCGAGACCGTGGGACTCCATGAGCTCGTCGTGGGCGGCGACCACGTCCGACGCGAGGACGGTGATCATCTCCTCCCGGGTGGGTGTGCTGTCGGCGTGTGCCGCGTACAGCCGCAGGTCCCGTTGCGCGGAGGCCTTCTGACAGAGCTCGCGTGCGAACCGGGCGTTGCCCACGGTGTCGGCCATCCCCCCGTCCACGATCGCCGCGCACAGGGAACCGAGGACGTCGACGGCCCCGGCATCGGGCTCGTCGCCCTGGGAGGCCAGCACGGACCGGGCGATGAGGACGAGTTCATCGCAGGAGTACGAGGGGAAGTCGACGCGCGTATTGAAACGGGAGACCAGACCGGGGTTGCTCGCGAGCAGCTCGGCCATCTCGGCGCGGTACCCGGCGAGTACGACGACGAGTCGGTCCCGGTCGTCCTCGGCCCGCTTCAGGAGCACCTGCAGGGCCTCGTCGCCGAACGCGTCGCCGCCGCTGTACCCGCTGTTGGACAGGGCGTACGCCTCGTCGATGAACAGCACCCCGTTCAGCGCCGAGTCGATGACCCCGCTGGTCTTGAGGGCCGTCGACCCGAGGTGCTGCCCGACGAGATCGACGCGCTGGGCCTCGATCACATGGCCCGAACTCAGCAGCCCGAGCCCGGCGAAGACCTTGCCGATGATCCGGGCCACGGTGGTCTTTCCGGTGCCGGGCGGCCCCGCGAAGACGAAGTGGCGGGGCCGGGCGCCGCTGGGAAGACCCTGTTCCTCGCGCAGTGCGGACATCCGCAACTGCGCCATGAGGGTGAGTACTTGGCGCTTCACGGGCTGGAGCCCGATCATGGCGTCCAGCGATTCCTGAGCCTCGGCGAGCAGCCGCGCCCGCTCCTCGGCGGACGGCCCTTCGGTGTCGGGCTCCGCGGCTCCTGTACCGGTGCGGGGCGGTTTGACCGCGGCCGGGGGCGGCGCGACGGGCGGTGCCGGTGGGGTGGGAGCCGGTTCGGGGACGACCGAGGCGACCGGGACAGGCGGTGGGGGCTTCGGCCGGGCCTGCGCGCGGGTCTCGACGTCGAAGAGCCCCGGGGAGCACCGGAACGCGTACTGGTACCGCTTCAGGGCCTCTTCCTTCCGCCCCAGCTCCTCCAGAGACCGACCCATGAAGTACGCGCACTCGGCGTCGAACTTGCTCCCCTTCTCCAGCCTCCCGGGAAGAGGCGCGAGTACGTTCAGCGCCTCGTGGTACACGCCCTGGGCGAAGAGCGACGCACCGACGTACAACTGTGCCTCGTCGAGCAGGAACGCGTCGCCGATACCGGTGGCGAACCTCAGCACCAGGGCCCAGTCCTCCTTGAGGAACGCGTACCGCGAGCAGACGAACCGCGTCTCGTCACAGTCCAGCTGTGCGGTGGACAGCCCGGCCCAGGCCTCGTCCAGCCGCCCGCTGTCCAGCAGGGAGGTCATGGCCGCCAGCCACAGATCACGGGCGTTCTCCAGCCTGAACGTGACGTAATGGCCGATCTGGAACGTCGACCGCAGCGGCAGCCCGAACTTCGTACGCAGCGCGCCGAACGCCGCGGAGCTCCTGAGCATCGCGTCCAGCGCTTCCTGCTTGCGCTGCCCGGTCGCATGCAGCCCCAGCCAGGCGTCGGCGGCAGAGGGGTCGTGCGACGCGGAGAGCGCGAACTGCGCGGACGCACCCGTGGTGTCCCCGCGCTGCATCAACAGCATGGCCTGCTGCCAGGCCTGTTCGGATTTTCTGACCGACCCCCGGCTCGCGGCTGCACCCTGCACGTGTCTCTCCCCCTCGACGGGCGCGCAGCCCGCGCCGGCGGCCTGCACGGCCCACCGTGATCAGCTGGAACGTCCGCCAGGATAGCCAACCCGGCCGTGCTGCGCGGTGTGCGCACGGGGCGCCGCCCAACTCGGTAGATTGCAGTCGCACGGTGGCAGCGGCGGTGCCGGGGAGGGTGCATCGCGCGGAACACCGGGAACGGGGAGTGCGCGACATGCTGGATCCCATCTCGCTGACGGCCGTTACGGCAGTGCTCGGTGCGGTCGGCTCGGGAATGGCCAACGAGGCCGGGAAGTGGGCGTGGGAGTCGACGGGCGGCTTCGTCCGCCGCGTCGCAGGCCGCGAGATCCCGGCGCCCACGGCACCGGGCGAACTGGACGCCGTGGCCCGCATGGTGTCCGACCGGCTCCGCCAGGACCCCCGGCTCGCCGCCTCCTGGACCGCTTTCGCGAGCCGCACGACCAGCGGTGCGCGAGGAGCGGCCTTCGGCCCCGGCGCGGGGCAACCGGCCCTCCCCGCCTCGATAAGGTTCTTCACCGACCGCAAGGAAGCACTGAAGAGCCTCGACCGTGAGGCCTCCCGCCGCGCGGACGGAACCCCGAGACTGGCACTGGTGCACGGCGCCGAGGGCATGGGCAGCAGCACACTGGCGGTGCACTGGGGAGCACGCCAGGCTGGCATGTTCCCCGACGGGCAGCTCTACGCGGATCTGGCCGGCGGCACCGCTGCCGCGCGCGAGACGGGGACGGTGCTGCGCATCCTGCTGCGCCAACTCGGCGTACGGGACGAGGATATGCCGACGTCGGCCGACGAGCTCGGCGAGTTCTTCCGCCGCTGCGTGGCGGACCGGAAGCTGCTGATCGTCCTCGACCACGTGCGCTCGGCCGCCCAGATCCGGCCGCTCCTCACCTCCGCGCCCGCCGTGTTCACGATCGTGGTGGCCCGCAACCCGTTCCCCGGCCTCGACGCGGTACGCGTTCCCGTCGGCCCCCTGACGGACAGGGACGCGGTACGGCTGCTGACCCAGCTCCTGGACAAGCCCGCCGTCGCCGCGGCCCGCGCCACGCTGCCCGCCGTCCTGGCGAGGTGCGGCGGATCTCCGTACGCACTGCGCGCGGCGGCACCCCGCCTCACCGAACCCACATCCGGCACGGCGGTCGAAGCCGACCCGGTACGGGGAGCGGCGCAGGACACCTACCGCCTGCTCGATCCGGCGACGGCGCGGCTGTACCGCCTGCTGGCCCTGCGCGACTGGCCGTCCCTCGACGCCGGGCTGGCCGCCCACGTGGCCGGTACGACGCCCGAGGAGGCGGCGGAACGGCTGGACGAACTGGCCGAAGGGCTCCTTCTGGAGCGCAACGCCACCGCCGACGGCCACGCCCGCTACCACTACCGCCCCGCGGTACGCGGACACGCCGAGGCCGCAGCCGTACAGGAGGACGGCATCGCCGCCTGCTCGGCCGCGCTGGCCCGGGCCCTGCATTGGTATGTCGACCTGTCGACGTCCGTGGCCCATCAGTCACTGCCGGAGAGCTGGCGGGTCCCCGCACCCTCCACGACCCATCGGGGCCGGACCTTCGCCCCGACCTTCGAGAGCCGGGGCGAGGCACTCGACGCGCTGATCGCGGAGTCCGGCAACCTGGTTCAGGCAGTGCACTGCGCCGAGGAATCGGGCGACTTCGTCTCTGCGGTACGGCTCTGCCGCTCCCTGTGGCCGCTGCAACTCAAGGCAGGCCACCACGAGATGCTGCTGCCCGCCCTGCGTATCGGAGCACGGCTCGCCGACACCCACCTGCCCGGAGCCGCCGAGGCGGGAGCACTCCACGCCCAACTGGCACACACCCTCACCGAGCTGCGCCTCTGGGACGAGGCGGAGACGGAGGCCGTCGCGGCCGCGCGGGCCGAGGAATCGGCGGGCCACAAGCGGGGCCACGCGTCGGCGACGGAGTTCCTCGGGCTGCTGCGGCTGCGGCAGTGGCGTTTCGGCGAGGCCTACGAGTGCTTCGACGAGGCCGACGCCGTCCTGCAGGCGATGCGGGCCGAGGACGAGGGAACCGCCGACGTCCCCCGCGCACGCGCCCTGCTGGAACGCCACCGGGGCCGGGCGCTGCGCGGCCTCGGCAGGCTGGAGGAGTCCCGCGACCGGCTGGGCACGGCCCTGGACCACTTCCGGGCGAACGGCGATACGTACAACACCGCCCGGACCCTGACCGACCTGGCCGAGACATGGCTGGACGCATCGGACACCACGGCTGCCCGTCCCCTGATCGAGGCGGCGCTCACCACGCTGAGCGGCCAGGGCGCCGAGTACCACGTGGCTCATCTGCGAGCCATGCGCGAGCGCTGCGAGACGGAGGCGGGCGGTACCGGCTGAACGCGCGTCTTCCGGCGGTGACGCGCTTCACCGGATGGCGAGGCCGGGCCGGCTCACCCGACGGGGAGGCCGACGACTCCGACCCGCCCGGACCGGGACCCGATACGGACGGAGAACCCGCCGACGTCCACCAGTTCCGCAAGCCGCTGAGCGGTGGGGGTGCGGGTGCCCCCGCCGCTCACGGCCCCCAGCAACGCATGCAGGGCGGAGGCGGCTGCGCCGGGATCGACCACGGCCTCGGGACCGGACCCTTCTCCGGGCCCGGACGTCAGACGCAGAAGGGCCCCGCCCCGCACGCGGACGACGCACTCATGGGGCCCGACGGCAAACGCGGCGAGCGCACAGCCCGGATGGCGCTGCAGGACCTCGGCGGTCCAGACCGCCGGCGACCCGAATCGAGGATCGTCGGCCCGCCCGTCCCGGAAGATGACATCGGCCAGGCCCAGACGGTCCACATCCCGGGTGTCCTCGTGCACGGCGACGTGCAGTTCCCCGTCGAGGCACTCAGTGGCGGGCGGGGCACCGGCCCAACGGGTCACCGAGATCTCGCCAGGACGGAGAACCCGCGTCAGTACCTGCAGGGGAACCGTGACGGATACCGGCTCATGACCGGGCAGGGGCAACGGCTCCAGCGAGGCGGCCCACTCCGGCTCCGGCACGCCCATCATCGAGTAGAACAACGTGCGCAACCGGACCGCGGCCTCGCCCGGCACGGAGGTCGTGTACTCGGCAGGCCCGATCAGCGGCCGGTGGTGATCGACGAGCCGGTCGATCTGCTCCCGCAGAGACGCACGGGGATCGAGCTGCGGCGCCTCCCGCATGAAGTCGGAGATCGGCGCATCGGGATCGAGTTCATGCAGCGGAGCCGCTGCCAGCAGCACCGGAGTGCCGAGCGCCGCAGCGTAGAAGGTGACCGACCCGTGGTCCCCGACCAGCGCGTCGGCCGCCACCAGCGCCTGTCGCCACCCCTCCAGCGGATCGATCAGCACCAGCCCGCAGCGCCGAGCCCGGTCGAGCCAGGCCCGGACCTGGCCGGGGCCGTGGCCGTGCCAGATGTTGGGGTGCAGAACGGCGGCGAAGCGGTACTCGTCCACGGGGAACTCCCGCGCGAGCCGGGGCAACAGCGCCGGCAGCAGATCGTCGCCCTCCGTATCACCGTCCCCGAAGAAGGACTCCGGGTTCCAGGTGGAGTTGAGAACGATCAGCCGCTGTCCCGCCCCCACGCCGAGCGCGCGGCGGAACCGCTCGCGGTAGGGGCGAGCGGCCAGCACGCGGTCGAAGCAGGGATCGCCGGCCAGTACGGCAGTCGGCGCGGCCTCGGGACACGCGGCGCGCAGCCGGTCGCACTGTTCCGGATGGGAGAGGACGAGGGCATCCGCGATGGGTACGCCGTTGGACAGTACCCATTGGGGAGCCTGCCCGAACACGGGCGCAGCACCGGACGATCCCGATCCCGCCCCCGGTCCGGTGTCCGGTGTCCGGTGTTGCCAGCCTCTTAGTGTACCCAACGCCATGCGAGAGAACTGCCAACTTCCCGCAAACAAGCTCAAGTTGACCGCCGAAGCTGGCGGAGACGGCCAGGTCCACCGGCGTCTTGACGGCCTGCTCCCAGGGCAGCACCGGCACTCCGGTAGCGCCAAGCAGCTCGGCGGTCCCGGCCGAGAACGCGGAGGACTCCGGGCAGGTGGCGAGGAGCTGGATCCGCAGATCGCCGTCGAAGAGCGGCAGCACGTCGAGGAGCCGCGTGGCGGAGGTCACGTTGTGCACGACGACCAGCACCCGCAGGCACTTCCCCCGCGTGGCCCACCGCACGGCACCGTCCCCGACCGGCACCCGCACCCACCCGGCCCGCTCCTGTGCCACCTGCACCCCGCCCACTCGACTCACGGGCCGCGCAGCTGCCCGGCCGATCAGCCACGATATCCAATCGGCGCCGACGGCAGGCGCGACCGAGGCCGGCGGCCCTTCCGTCCGTGTCAGGCGGCCATGGCAACGGACGTCCGGCCGAGTACTTCACCGCGAGCCCGGCCGGCCTTCCGCTCCCCGAAGACCACCACCCGGAGCAGGGCGAACCGCCCGACCCCGGCGAGGGCCGACGCCGACAGGTACACGCTCTGCTCGACCAGCGCCGACGGCTCGGACCGAACCGCGTACAGGCAGAGCAGGGCTCCCGTGGTGAACGCGTAGCTCACGGCCACGGTCAGCCCCGACTGCAGATGGACCCCCCACCCCCGGCGCCCGCTCCGGAACGACACCCGGCTGTGCAGCTCGGTCGCGATGACCGTGGACACCACGGTGACCAGCGCGTTCGCCACAGCCAACGGCATCGTGCCGTGCAGCAGGACCAGCACCCCGCTGGACGCGACCCCGACCCCGCCGCCGCAGACCACGAAGCGCACGAAGGCCGCGACAAGCGGGTGGGGCCCGCGTGTCGTGCGAGGGGCAGGGGCGGTCACGAGATGCCTCCGGAGGATTGTGTGGAGCGGTACGAAGATTCCACCCCAGAACCTACGGACTCGGCGTCCCCCGGACGACCCGGTTTTCTCCCCGATCTTTCTGGGGGTTGTCCCCGAGGGGGCCTCAGGGGCCTGGGGGACAACCCCCACCGCGCGCACCCGGCGTGCTTGGCGCTTGAAGGGGTTGCGGGGCTACCGGACGGCTGCAGGAGGGTACTCACGCACCGCCACGGGCGGGCTCAGCCGCAGTGGTCCGCCTTCTCCTCATCGGTCATCGCCCGGGTGTGCTGCGTTTTGGTGCTCGGTGCGTCCGGCATCGGGCCGGTCGCGTCGAAGGGCACGTACCAGTAGTAATGCCCGTAGAAGCGGTCCGGGAAGTGCAGCTCGTACGTACCGTTGACGTGCTGCATCTGGGCCTCGCGGGTCACCCAGCCGACCTCGCCCGGCCGGACGTTCACGGCCGTCAGCTCCGACTCGGTGTGCGAACTCTCCCAGGTGTGCCCGTAGGTGGCCGTGATGCTCATCTTGAACACGAGCGAGAAGCCGTACTCCGCGGTCAGCGAGACGCCGACGCTGTTGGACTCGCCTGTGGTGTCCGACCAGCCGACGGTGGAGGTCTGGCTGTCCGGGGTGCAGTTGAAGGCGGAGTCGCCCACCTGATGGGCCTCGCCCATCGATATCTCGGCTGCCCCGTCGGGGTGGAAGACGCAGCTGTCGGTCCCGTTGTCGCACTTGTCGAGCAGTTCGCGAATGGTGGGCTGGTCCTCGGCGAGCGCGGTACCCGGAGCGATCAGGACGGCGCTGCCCGCCGTCACGAGCGCCGCAAGAAGCAGGGGGAGCCGGATCTTTACTGTCATGGGTGATCTCCGTGGGGGGTGATCGTGTCTGTTGGGGAGAGCGTCAGTGGCCGTGGGGACGGCTGTCAGCTGAAGCCGATGGACTGGGTGCGGTCGTTCATGAACGACCCGATGGATGGGCTGTTCTCCTCGAACGGCCCGTCCCGGTCGCCGTTCAGTCCCGGCTCGGGGTAGAGCCAGAGTGCGCAGCCGCCCCATGGCTGCACGGAGGAGATGCGGTTCTTCCAGTCGTCGCCGAGGTCGAACTGGAAGTTGACCCAGCCGTCCTTCACACACGGCTCGGCGCCCCAGACGGTCAGGGAGTCCCCTCCGTACTGCTCGTCGTCGAAGAAGGTCCCCTGGATGGCACCGTCCTGCGCCTGGGCGGTCATCTGTGCGTTGAACGTGTCACTGCGTACCGCCTCGGTCGCGGTGGGCGGTGCGCCGGTGATCCGGCCTCCGCTGGCGGCCTCGATGGCCTCGGTGAACGTCCGGTAGCAGCTCTCGGTGCCCGACGTCGCGTTCACTGTGCAGTGCTGGGCGCTGCCGTCACCGGCCGGTGGCCCGGCCGTGTCCCGGTCGGCCGCACCGGCCGACGGGGCGACGGCGGCGGCCGAGAGCAGCAGTGCCGCGGTCAGGATGCCTGAGGTACGTACAGATCTTGCGCGCATAGGCAACATCACTCTCCAGAGAGGCAGTTGGCTCTCCGCCCCTGTCCGGAATCGCTCACGGCAAACCGGCCGTGAAGCCCCTCTTCCACTTGATTTCACGGAGTGAAAGAAGGGGGCGATGGAGAGGGACTCACCCGTGCGTGGATCGTTGACCGCAGGCAGCCCGCCTTTGGGCCCGGCGGCTCACCCACCGGGGCCAGTACAGGATCGGAGCGAAATGTCAGGGATGCGAGCAGTGCGGACCGGAGGGGACCGGTCACCTCCGGTCCATGTGCAGCTCATTCCGCGGTCGCGGGCCGGGTTCTCGACCCGCCCCGTCGCCGGCTGTTCGGCCGAAGGCCATCGCGTGCACACTGCAAGGGTCTTCCGTACCACCCGCCCGTTCTGGAACACTCCAGTCGCTTTCGACCCCATGTCCCCTCACCCCACAGAGGCCCCCACTCATGGCAGAACTGAACCGTCGCCGCCTCCTGCAGCTCGCCGGAGGCGCAGTCGCCTTCTCCGGGTTGTCGAGCAGCATCGCCCGTGCCGCGTCGCTTCCCGCGAAGGGCAGCACCGGCACGATCCAGGATGTCGAGCACATCGTCGTGCTGATGCAGGAGAATCGTTCCTTCGATCACTACTTCGGCACCATGAAGGGTGTGCGGGGTTTCGGTGACCCTCGTCCGGTGACGCTGCCCGGCGGGAAGCCGGTCTGGCACCAGAAGGACGGGCTCGGCAAGGAGGTGCTGCCGTTCCGGCCGCCGGCCGATGATCTCGGGCTGCAGTTCCTCCAGGATCTGAACCACGACTGGGCCGGTGGGCACCGCGCTTTGAACAAGGGTGCGTACGACCAGTGGGTGCCCGCCAAGACGGCGACGACGATGGCCCATCTCACCCGGGAGGACATCCCGTTCCACTACGCGCTCGCCGACGCGTTCACCGTCTGCGACGCGTACCACTGCTCGTTCCTCGGCTCGACCGACCCGAACCGGTACTACCTGTGGAGCGGGTACACCGGCAACGACGGCACCGGTGGCGGTCCTGTGCTCGGAAACGCCGAGGCAGGGTACGGCTGGACCACCTACCCCGAGCGGCTGGAGCAGGCAGGGGTGTCGTGGAAGGTCTACCAGGACATCGGTGACGGACTCGACGCCGCCGGGTCCTGGGGATGGATCGATGACGCCTACCGGGGGACTTACGGCGACAACTCGCTGCTTTATTTCAACAGTTACCGCGATGCCAAACCCGGCGACCCGCTCTTCGACAAGGCGCGCACCGGCACCGATGTCAAGAACGGCGACGGGCTCCTCGACGATCTGAAGGCGGACGTCCAGGCCGGGACGCTGCCCAAGATCTCGTGGGTGGTGTCTCCCGAGGCATACAGCGAGCACCCCAACTGGCCTGCCAACTACGGGGCCTGGTACATCTCACAGGTGCTGGACGCGCTGACATCCGACCCCGAGGTGTGGGGGCGTACCGCCCTCTTCGTCACCTACGACGAGAACGACGGCTTCTTCGATCATGTCGTGCCGCCGTTCGTGCCGTCCGGGGCCGCGCAGGGGCTGTCCACAGTGGACACCTCCGCCGACTACTTCCCCGGCGACATCGGCAACGGCGCCGGGCCGTACGGGCTCGGCCAGCGTGTGCCCATGACCGTCGTGTCCCCGTGGAGCACCGGCGGCTTCTCGTGTTCGGAGGTCTTCGACCACACCTCCGTCATCCGGTTCATGGAGGAACGCTTCGGCGTGCACGAGCCCAACATCTCGCCCTGGCGCCGCGCCGTCTGCGGCGATCTGACCTCGGCCTTCGACTTCGGCCGTTCGGACATCGAGCCGGTCTCGCTGCCTTCCACGGACGGGTACGCGCCGCCGGACGCCGACCGGCATCCCGACTACGTACCGGTGCCGCCGGCCACCGGCAGTGTGCCGAAGCAGGAGCCGGGCGGGCGGCCCACCCGGCCGCTGCGGTACGCGCCCCTCGTGGATGGGGTGGCCGACCCGGCCACCGGGAAGTACCAGCTCACCTTCAGCGGTGGCGACGCGGCCGGTGCGCAGTTCCTCGTGACGTCCGCGAACCGCACCGACGGGCCGTGGACGTACACCACCGAGGCGGGCAAATCACTCTCGGACAGTTGGAACACGGACTACTCCGGGGAGACGACCGACCTCGCGGTGCACGGCCCGAACGGCTTCCTGCGTGCGTTCCGGGGGCCCGGCAAGGCGGCGGGGCCGGAGGTGACGGCACGTCATGATGCCGTGAGCGGGGGGCTTGAGCTGACCTTCACCAATGCGGCGGCCGGGACGGTGCAGCTGACCGTGCGCAGCGCCGACGCCTACGGAGGAGGGGTGCAGACCTTCGCGGTCCGTGCGGGCGCGACCGTGAAGCACACAGTCGACCTGCGGGCCGGCAAGCGCTGGTACGACGTCACGGTGGTCTCCGACACGGACGAGACGTTTCTTCGCCGGTTCGCCGGGCATGTCGAGACGGGCGAGGCCGGTTCCAGCGACCCGGGCCTCGTCACCGCCTGACCGGACCGACGCCGGGATGGCGCGGTGTCAGGGGTGCACGGGGCCCGGCCCTGTGCACCCCTGACCGTCCGTCCGCTGTGCGGTGCCGCTCGTGGGGGCTGCGCCCCCGTGCGTCAGAGTGTGCGTTAGAGTTTTCGCCGGGTCATGAGTTCCAGCGTGTAGCCCCGGCTGGCTGGACGGCACCCCGCTCCGCTGCGGGTGCTCCGGGTGACGACCTGCCCCGTGCGCGAGGTGCGGGGAACAGCGGACCGCGGTGCAGAGCGCTCGGGGTCCATCATCCCCGGAAGGCGAGACCTCACCATGCTGCGTCACCTCACCGAGAACGGTTCCGTCCGGAGCGACGGCTGCGACCGTTACGCCGCGGGCCATCAGGTGCACTGGATCCACGCCAAGAAGTGCCGCCAGGAGCCGGGGCAGGCCGTCGAGATCCTCTTGACGGCCGGCGACGTCAGTGACGGCGGGTGGGTGGAACTGCGTGCCGCCTTCGACTACGCGGGTGACCTCCCGCCGGTGTGGACCCATGCCCCGGATGTGCTGCGGGAGGCGCTCTCCGGTCATCGCGGACGCGTGTACTGGCTGCCCCGGTGGCATGCGCTGAAGCTCGTGGTCGGCGACAGCCGGGTCGCAGGGCTTGTCAACGTCGCGTTCGAGGGCGGGGAGTTGTGCGGCGTATCCGGCTCCGGGCGGGAGTAGCCCGGGGCCCGGCGGGCGTGGTTGTGAGGCGAGGCGATGGTCAATTATGGCGAGATGTCAGGCAGTTGCGCCGGACTGCTTGGCTGGGCTTGCAGATTTGATCGGTGTTGACCGATGTGGCGTCACATAAAATCCTTATAGTGAACGTGCGTTGATCGCATGATCGTGACGCGTGAAGCTTCCGCCACAGGAGTCAGGACGATGACGCGCCCATCCTCCGCAGAGCCCGCGCCCGCCTCGCCCCCTTCGGAGTGCCCCGCGCACGTGGGGCCGGGCGCCGTGCCGCTCAGCGGCCCCTCCTTCCAGACCGAGCCGCGCGCCGTCTATCGCGCGATGCGGCGTGATCACGGGCCGGTCGTCCCCGTGGAGCTGGCCGGCGGATTCCCTGCCTGGCTGGTCATCGGGTACCGCGAACTGCACCACGTCACCAGCGACGGCGAGCTGTTCCCGCGCGATGTCGGCCTGTGGAACCAGTGGGAGTACATACCCGAGGACTGGCCCCTGCTGCCCATGGTGGGACGGCCCCTGCCGTCCATCTACTTCAGTGCGGGGGAGGAGCACCGGCGGCACGCGAGGATGGTCGGTCCCGCGCTGGAAGGGGCCGACCCGTTCGAGATCCGCAGCCACTGCGAGCAGTTGGCCGACCGGCTGATCGACAGCGTGTGCAGCCGGGGTACCGCGGACCTCGTCGCCGAGTTCTGTGAGCCCCTTCCCGTGCTCGTCCTCGCGCGTCTGGTCGGGTTCCCCGATGACGAAGGCGCGGACATCGCCCAGGTGTTGAAGGACCTGGCCGACGGCGGCCCGGGTGCGCAGGAGGCTCATCTGCGCTTCGGGGAGCACATGCAGCGGCTGGTGGCAGCCAGGCGCGCCGAGCCCGGGGACGACGTGACCTCCCGGATGCTGGCCTTTCCCGAGGCCTTCACCGACGAGGAGTACATGCTCGACCTGATGGCCATCACGGCCGCCGGGCACCTCACCACCGCCGACTGGATCAGCAACTCGCTGCGGCTGATGCTCACCGAGGACGAGTTCGCCGACTCGATGGCCGGTGGCCGGCGCAGCGTGGCGGAGGCCATGAACGAGGTGCTCTGGGAGGACGGTCCGACCCAGATCCTCGCCGGACGCTGGGCCGCCAGGGACACCCAGCTCGGCGGGCAGCGGATCAAGGCGGGTGACATGCTGCTGCTCGGACTCGGCGCCGCCAACACCGACCCGCTGATCCGGCAGAACCTGTCGGGCGGCGGCGCCTCGGCCCAAGGCGGCAACGGCGCGCATCTGGCCTTCAGTCACGGCGAGTACCGGTGCCCCTTCCCCGCCCAGGAGATCGCCGAGATCATCGCCCGTACCGGCATCGAGGTGCTGCTCGACCGGTTGCCCGACCTTGAGCTCGGTGTGGCCGTCGCCGACCTCGTACGGCGGCCCTCCGCCTTTCTGCGCGGGACCACCTCGCTCCCCGTCCGGTTCACCCCCGTTCGTACGACAGGAGACCTCTCGTGAACTGCCCTCACGCCGCCGCGCGCGCAGCAGCCCCGGACGCCGGGACCGTCGTCATCGACCCCATGGTCCAGGACCTGGACGGGGAGACGGAAAGACTGCGCGGGGCCGGCCGGCTCGCGCGGATCGAGCTGCTCGGCGTACCCGCCTGGACGATCACCCGGCACGCAGACGCACGCCAGCTCCTGGTGGACCCCCGGCTGGTGAAGGACCTCGACGCGTGGGGGCTGTGGCAGAGCGGCGAGGTGACGCACGCCTGGCCGCTCATCGGGATGGTCGACGCCGGGCGTTCCATGTTCACCGTGGACGGCGCCGAGCACCGCCGGCTGCGCACCAAGACCTCCCAGGCACTCACCCCCCGCCGGCTGGAGGCCATCAGGCCCGACATCGAGAAGTTCACCGACGAGCTGCTGGACGCCCTCGCCGAAGGCGGCAGGGAGGGGGCGGTCGTCGACCTCAAGTCGGTGTTCGCGCAGCCGCTGCCCATGCGGGTCGTCGGCATGCTGATGGGCGTGGACCCCGCGGAGAACGCCATGCTGACCAAGCAGTACAAGGCCTTCTTCTCGATGCTCACCCCGCAGGACGAACGCCTCGCCCTGCTGGCCGAGCTGGACGTCTTCTACGCCGGGCTGGTCCGCGAGAAGGCCGCACGTCCCACCGACGACATCACCTCCGGGCTCATCCTGGCCGACGAGGGCGGCGAGCCGCTCACCGAGGAGGAGGTGGTGGGCAACCTCAAGGCGATGGTCGCGGCCGGGCACGAGACCACCATCGGGCTCATCCTCAATGCCGTACGGGCCCTGCTGGCCCACCCGGACCAGTTGCGGATGGTCCTCGACGGGGAGGTCTCCTGGGACACCGTGATCGAGGAGACACTGCGGTGGGACACCCCGACCACCCATCTGCTGATGCGGTTCGCCACCGAGGACATCCAGGTGGGCGACGACGTCATCGCCAAGGGCGAGGGCGTGGTCATCTCCTACCGGGTGATCGGCCGTGACGTCGAGCAGCACGGCGCGGACGCGGACGCCTTCGACGTCACCCGCCCCACCCCCATCCGGCACATGACCTTCGGCCACGGCCCGCACATCTGCCCCGGCGCCGCGCTGTCCCGGGTCGAGGCGGGGATAGCCCTGCCCGCCCTCTTCGCGCGCTTCCCCGGGCTGCGGCTCGCGGTGCCGGACGCGGAGATCCGCAAGCTTCCGGTGATGACCCAGAACGACATGGAGGCCTTCCCCGTACTGCTCGAAGCGTGAGCTCGGGCCGGCCGGACGCAGGCCGGTAGCCGCGCCCGGCCGGCCGGTGGCGCGCGTACTGTGGTGGGCATGAAGATCCGCTTCGGAGTGGGGCTCGGCGCCGGTTCGTCCCTGTCGGATTTCAGCCGGATCGTCGACCGTCTCGAGAGTGACGGCGTGGATTCGCTCTGGCTGTCCGAGCACATCTACTCGGACGCCGTGGACCCCTTCATCGGAATGGCCCACGCCCTGTCCCGCACGACCCGGCTCAAGGTGGGCACCTCGGTCGCGGTGCTGCCGGGCCGCCATCCGGTGCTGGTCGCGAAGCAGCTGGTCTCGCTGGCCGGTCTGGCACCACGTCGCGTGCTGCCGGTGTTCGGGCTGCAGCCGGCCCGGCCCGACGAACGGGAACTGTTCCCCGCGCCGGAGGGCCGCCGCGGTGCGCTGTTCGACGAGTCCCTGGAGCTGCTGCGGGCCTCGCTGGGCGGGGAGGTCGCCGGGTTCGACGGGGAGTACCTCGCGGTCGGGTCCGCGCGGATCGCGCCGCTGCCCGCCAGGCCCCTGGACATCTGGCTCGGGGGAAGCGCACCCGCAGGCCTCCGCAGGGTCGGGCGGTACGGGGACGGCTGGCTGGGGTCCTTCCTCACGCCCGAAGCGGCGGGTCGGGCCCGCGAGACGATCCAGGCGGCGGCCGGGGAAGCCGGACGGGAGATCGAGTCCGACCACTTCGGGATCAGTCTCACCGTGGCGGAGGACGGCATCCCTCAGGAGCTGGCCCGGGCGGTTCACCGGCGCGCCCCGCAGAGCGATCCGCGGGATCTCGTCGCCGACGGATGGCCGGAACTCCACCGGCTGCTGGACGGCTATATCGAGGCGGGCCTCAGCAAGTTCGTGATCTATCCCGCCGGGGCCGGGGCCGGGGCCCAGCCCTTCGATTCCTTCCTGGCCCGGTTCGAGACGGAACTGCTGCCCCGGCAGAACTGAGCACCGCGGGGCCGACGTGCGCAGGACCAGCGCCGTGTCGAGTCCCGAACCGGGCTTCGACAGCGCACCTGGCCCCCACCTGCGGATCATCGGTAATGGAGGTGGCTACCCGCCAGGTGCCTCACCTACGGCGGCAGATGGTATGGGGCGAGGCGGTGGCGAACACCGCGGCGATCTGCGCCATGGGCACCGGCGCCCCTTGTCGTCGCCGACGCTGTGTTACCAGTTGATGCTGATCTGCTTGCGCTGCGTGCCGGAGTAGGCGGGGCCGGCGTAGCGGTACAAGATCTCACTGGTGACATGGGTGGCGAGCAGGTCGGTAGTGCCGGTGCCGGGAATCGGGACGAGGTTGGCCATGCTGTTCCAGCCGGTGCCGATCTGCTTGCGCTGCGACCCGTGATAGTGCGGCGCGTAGTAGCGGAACAGGCCGCCCGACCCGTCGACGGCGAGGATGTCGGCGGTGCCATTGCCGGAGATGTCGCCGATGCCGACGACGGCCTTCATGCTGTTCCAGCCGGTGCCGATCTGCTTGCGCTGCGACCCGTGATAGCGGGGTGCGTAGTAGCGGAACAGGTTGCCCGAGCCATCGACGGCGAAGATGTCGCCAGTGCCGTCGCCGGCAGCGGTGACCTGGCTCATGGAATTCCAGCCCGTGCCGACCTGGTACCTCTGGGAACCGTGGTATTTCGGGCCGCGGTAGCGGTACATGTTCCCGGAACTGTCGATCGCCAGGATGTCGTCGGCTGAGTCCCCGATGGGGACAAGCTTCTTCATCACGCCCCAGCCGGTGCCGACCTGAGTCTTCTCGGAACCGTAGTAGTTCGGCGCCGAGTACCTCCATAGATTCCCCGACCGGTCCACTGCCAAGATGTGTCCCCCGCCAACTACGCTGACGAGGTTCGGCATCGGCTGTGTCGGCACCTCGTGATACCGGTTCCCGGCATGCGTCTTCAGCGCCGTCCGCAGTTCGTCGCGCTGATCGCCCGTCATCGGTCCGAGGACGCAGGCCGGGATCAGCCCGTTCTTGCGGACGGCGATCTTTCCTGGGTGCGATGGGGGCCACCCGGCCGGGCGAGATGGTGCCGAGCGCGCCGCGTCGATGGCGAACTGAACGTACAGGCCGGTGTACTGATAGATGTTGAAACTGCCTTGGAGGTACGTTACGGGGGCATCGATCTCTTCGATGGTGACCCCGTGAACCTGGTCCCATCGGTATGCACGTCTGCCGCCGGAGCCGGTGGTTGTGATGCCCTGCGGCTCAATACGCAGGGACCAGTCTGATGTCCTGAGGCGGTAAGTCACCGTGGAGAGCCAGAGAAGAGTCCCGAGCGCGAACAGCCCGAAGACGATTGACAGAACGAACCAGGCCGTCCAGCCTTCGCCCTGCTCTCCGAACTCGGTGCGGTGCAGCAGTAACGGCACAACGATGCCCGGCGGCGTCAGCACCAGCGCTGTCTTGGACAAGCCGGCGAGGCAGCCTTTGTTCGAGGAATCGGTGTAGGTGGACAGGGGAGCCTTCCCCGTCCACGAGATGGCGAAGGGAACTGCCCGTTTGGTCGGCTGCTGCGTGTCGCCCGCTGTTGTGTTCGCCGTTGGAGGCTGCTCCACTCTGGTCGGCACGGTCGGCACGGTCGGCACGGTCGGCACGGTCGGCACGGTCGGCACGGTCGGCACGGTCGGCACGGTCGGCACGGTCGCTGCACTTGTACTGCTCGAGCCGAGAGCTGATCGGAGTTGCTGGAGGCGTTCGTCGACCTGCTGTGCCGACCGGGGGCGCCGTTCGCGATCGCGCTGAAGCAGCTCGGCTACGAGGGCCGTCGCCGCGGGCGGCAGGCCGGGGCGGAGCACATCGAGGTGTGGCGCTTCTTCGTCGAGTTTGCGCCGCATGACCGCGAGCCCGTTGTTGCCGGTGAACGGCGGCCGGCCTGCGAGAAGGGTGAACAGCACGCCACCGAGCGCGTACAGGTCGGAGCGTTCGTCGCCGCGTTCGGTGAGGAACTGTTCCGGCGCGCCGTATTCCGGGGTGCCGGCCGGGGAGAGCTGCGAGGAGCGCGCCACGGAGAACGTGGACTGGACGAACCCCGCGATCCCGAAGTCGACGACCTTCACGTCCCCGTCGGGGGTGAGCATCACGTTGTGCGGCTTGATGTCGTAGTGGACGATATGGGCCCGGTGGGCGGCGGCCAGGGCTGTGCAGATCCCGCTGGTGATCTCCAGGGCTCGCGCCAAGGGCATAGGGCTCTCGGCACGGATGTGTTCGGTGAGCGTAGCTCCCTCGACCTTCTCCATGACCAGGAACAGCATGTCCTCGTGGATGCCCCGGTCGTAGAGGGCTGCCACGTTCGGATGGTTGATCTGTGCGGCGGCCACCGCCTCGCGTTCAAACCGCTGAGGCAGCTCCGGGTGGGCGGCCCGGTCGAGGTCGAGCAGTTTGAGTGCGACGTCGCGGTGGAGGCTGCGGTCCCGTGCCGACCACACTTCGCCCATACCGCCCCGGCCGAGCCGCTTTCCCAACTCGTACCGGCCCGCGATCAGTTCGCCGCGTTGCATGGTTCACCCCCGTCGACTCCGGCTTGCTCCTGCACCACGACGATCACCCCTGAAGGTAGCGGTGCCGGGAGGTCTTGGGGACGCCGGTTTCGGTCGTGATCCGGCCGAGGCTGCTGCCCTGCTCCTTGAGGCGCCCGGCGTACTCGATCTTGTCGGCGGGGTGGGCGAGGGGGCGGCCCATGCGGCGACCGGCGGCGGCGTGGGTACGGGCGGCGCCTTCAGTGGTGAAGGTGCGTTCCATCTCGGCGAACAGGGCTGGTGATGCGTCAGCCAACAGCAGGAAGGCGATGCGGCCGGTACCTCCGTCGGTGGTGTCCCCGGGGCGGGCGGCGGCGAGCAGGTCATCAAGGCCGACGTGTTCCACGGCAACGCCGCTCTTCTCGTCGACGTAGACCTGCGCATCGGGGATGCCCGCGCCACTCAGTGCGTCGAGCCGACGTTTCAGGCCCTGTTCAGCAGTGGAGCCCCGGGCGCAAGCGAGTGCGAGGCCGGCCGCGGGGTGGCACTCGGCTGTCATTGCCGGACCCTACCGGAATTCGGCTCCGCGCGGGAGTATGCGCGAGTATTCCGGCGCTACCACCCGTCCTTCACCGGCCAGCCCGCCGAAACGTCGCAGGCCGAGCGGGAACACCGCCACCACGTGGTCATCGAGCAGGTCATCGTCATCGCGGACAGCAAGGCCTCCGCCCTGGCCCACCTGCCCTCCGGGCGCTTCCACGCCGGCGCCGCACGACCCACTCCGCGGGCGATGACCCGCAACCTGCCGCGGGCCGGGTGCGGGATCGGAGAGCAGTGACCGGCCGCAGCTCACGGCTTCCCAGGATGCCGGGCAGGGGATCGCCGACTGGCTGGGCGACTGGACCCCCGCGGCCTCCCGAACCGCGGACGCACCGGTCCCGCTGATGTTCCGGGCCGGCTGTCCGGCATATCGTGGCGGTAGCCGTACGGGCGGCCGCCAAGGCCGGAAGCGGCTCGGACGGCGGCCGGGATGGTGAGTCGAAGCGCTTCGACTGGACTATGGACACGCTGTGCGTGCGGGTCTAGGCTGGCATTATCCGTGCATGTCACAGGCAGATGAGGGAAGTCGAAGCGCTTCGCCGCATCTGCTCGTGACTGCTGGTGCAGGCCGGTGTGTGCCGGTGTCCGCCGTCGTCCTGTGATGGAGAGCTGAATGGTCACCCTTGCCGAGGTCGCACAGCACGCCGGAGTCTCCGCAAGCACGGTGAGCTACGTCCTCAGTGGGAAGCGGTCCATCTCGGTGCCCACCCGGGAGCGGGTGGAACGGAGCATCAAGCAGCTCGGCTACCACCCCAACGCCGGTGCACGGGCGCTCGCCAGCAGCCGGTCCAACATCATCGCCCTGATGGTGCCGCTGCGCACCGACATGTATGTCCCCGTGATGATGGAGATCGCCATCGCGGTCGCCACCACGGCCCGCACCCACGGATACGACGTCCTGCTGCTGACCGGTGAGGAGGGCCCCGCCGCGGTACGCCGCATCGCCGGGAGCTCGCTCGCCGACGCCATGATCCTCATGGACGTCGAGCTGCACGACGAACGTCTGCCGCTGCTGCGCGAGAGCGACCGTGCGGCCGTACTCATCGGGCTGCCCGCCGACACCGATGGACTCACGTGTGTGGACCTGGACTTCGAGGCGACCGGGGCGCTCTGTGTGGAGCACCTCGCAGACCTCGGGCACCGCGAGGTCGCGGTGATCGGCGAAGCGGCGGCGGTGTACGAGCGGCACACCGGATTCGCCGAGCGGACCGTCGACGGGGTGCGGGCCAAGGCGCGGGAGACCGGTGTGCGGGTCCTGCACCGGCCCTGCGAGGGCGGCTATCCGGCGATGGCCCAGACCCTGTCGCGGATATTCGACGAGCGCCCCGGCACGACCGGGTTCATCGTGCAGAACGAGTCGGCGGTGGAGCCGCTGCTCAACCTGCTGCGGCAGCAGGGCCGGGCCGTGCCCGAGGACGTGTCCGTGGTCGCGATCTGTCCGGAGCAGGTGGCCGCCCAGGCCTCGGTGCGGCTGACCTCGGTGGCCATACCCGCGCAGGAGATGGGACGCCGCTCGGTCGAACACGTCGTCGCCAAGCTCTCCGGCCGCGGCACGGACGAAGTGGAGCTGCTGGCACCGGAGCTGACGGTACGGGAGAGCACCGGCCCCGCACCGAGGTGAACCCTGGCGGCGGCATGCGGACGGGCCGGCCCCCGCGCGGGGCCGGCTCCTTGTGCGTCCGGCTCAGCTCGCGGAGACACCGAACCTGTTCGTCGCGAAGCCCAGGCCACCCGCCGACGAGGTGATCTCGTAGCCGGACTGGACGTCGCCGATGGTCTCGTCGCCCACCAGTCCTTGGTGTCCTTGATCCACTTGAGGATGGGCAGGATGCCGACGACTTTCTTGGCGTTGGGGCAGGACTTGATGCCGCCGGTGCCGTTGCGAACCTGCTGAGGGTGGGGGGAGTGCTACCGCGGCCCAAGATGCAGGACGCGGTCCACGCCGGCCGTGAGCTCCAGTGGAGCCTCGGTGGTTCCGGCGGAGGAATCGGTGAGTGCCCTGTCGTCCCCGGTGCGGACATCGACGCGGACGTCACGCGTGGGGTACAGCATCGCGGTCGCGGTGCCGTCGGCGGACCAGGACAGGTCGAGACCGGCGCCGAACCGGGTTCGTATGCCGCGCAGTTCACCGCCGGTACAGCCGGTGAGTGGCGCGGGCAGCAGGACCAGCCGTCGCGGGGCCGACTGGACGAGTGACTCGATCACCGCCGCGGGCAGCGCATGCGCGGCGTCCGCGTTGTAGACGTCGCGGCCCGGATAGTGCGCGCTCATCAGGGAGTTGTGGAAGAAGTCGCCCGCCAGCACAGCCTCCAGTGCCGCGGATGCCCGTCCGCCGTCCCGCAGCCGCGCGGCGATCAGCGCATGGTGCAGATGACCGTGGGCGGAGTCGTTCTCCGGTCCGCGCAGCTCCAGTGCGCGATGCGCGGCGGCCGACAGCTCCGGGGTGTCGTACGGGTTGATCGCGTCCAGTGGCCACACGGGGTAGAGATGGCTGAGATGGCGGTGGTCGTAGTTCTCCAGCAGTCCCGGCCAGGCCCATTCCGTGAGCGCGCCGTCCTCGTTGACGACGTACCCGGGCAGCCGGTCCGCCAGGGCGCGCCGGCGGGCGGACGCCGGACGGGCGGGGGAGCGGTCGGCCGATGCGGTCAGCGCATGCCGGGCGGCGGCCAGGTCCATCGTCGCGTTCACCGTGACCCAGCTCGCGTTGGCGGGCCTGTTCTCCGGCGAGTACGAGGGCACGAAGGGGACGGTTCCGTCAGGCGCGGTCCGAGTCAGGAAGTCCTCGTAGAACAGGGCGGCTTCATGCAGTGCGCCGGCCAGCCGCGGGTCGATCACGCCGCTGGTCTCGGCGTGATCGAGCAGCGGCTCCAGGAGCCAGTCCGCACCGGCCGTCCACAGATGCAGCGGGTACGCGCGCTGGAAGTGGCGGGTGTGGCCGGACTCGCCGTCGGTGTGGGACGGGGCGACGATCCCGCGCGCCCCGAAGATCGCGCGCGCGTTGTCCCGCCAGTCGCTGAGCTGTCCGTACACCAGAGCGGCGTGGGCCTCGGAGACCTCCGGTAGCGCCGCCGCCGCTGCCGAGGCGATCTGGAGGTTGAGATTGGCGTTGGTGGTGAACGCTCCCGACCAGGCGGTGTTCCAGTCGCCCGTCCACAGCCCCGTCAGCCGGGGCGGCAGCATCCCGGAGGCGGAGAGCAGGTGGTAGCGGCCGGCCGCGAACAGTCGCTCCAGGAGTGCCGGGCTACCCGGCCGTCGGAGCAAATCGCTTCCGCACAGGGCGCGTTCGGCCGGATCCGCGTCCAGCGTCAGAGATGCTCGCTCGAAGGCGGGCCGGTGCAGTGGGAGATGGCGGGCCAGCAGCGTCGGGTAGTCGCCCCGCGGCAGCGCGGCGCACTCTGCAGCGAGGTCGAGACCGCCCGCATGGCGGCGCACCCGGGTGATCAGCAGCAGGCTCCGCGCGCCCTCGACGCGGATGCCCTCACCTGACACCGACATCCTGCCGCCGTCCGCCCGGACGACCGTCATCCCTGTGTACGCCGTCTCGCTGTCCGGGTAGCCCACCCGCAGCGTCAGCCGGCCGCCGCCCGGGGTGAGCACGGTGCTGCGGCCGATGGCCAGCCGGGGCGGCGCTCCGGGCAGGGTGTGGTCCAGGCTCAGATCCACCCCGAGCCCGGGGCCGGTGACGCACTGGACGATCACGTCGTCCGCGCGGGATACGAAGACCTGGCTGCGCCTGCCCTCGCAGACGGCCGTGATCTCACCCGTGGCGAAGTCGACCGAGCGGCGGTAGCCGGTGGGCGGCGCCTCGTCATCGGGGGCAGTGGCCGAGGCGGGGGCCGTCCGGATCCTGGTCTGGAACGCCGGGTGGAAGGGCTGTACCCACACCAGCGGCCGCTCCGCGCCGAACTGCTCACCGGCCGTGGCGTCCCCGGCCAGCAGCGAGTCCCGCAGCCGGTCCAGCCGGTCCGCCAGCTCGGGCGGACGGGTGTGCTCGCTGCCGTTGGGCCGCACCAGGGTGTGGTGGTTGACGATGACCCGGTCGTCGGCCGGATCCCCGTACACCATGGCCCCGTGCCGGCCGTTCCCGCCGAGGAAGGCGTCCTCCCAGCGGGTGGCGGGACGCGGCTCCCAGGTGCCGTCGATGTGTGCGCGGCCGGTCATGGCGTGGCTCTTCGCAGTACGGCCACACCGTGCCGGCCCAGCTCCACGCGGCCGCGCACCGCATTTCCGGTCAGCAGGTCCTCCCGGTCGCCGGGCACGGGCACGCCGACGGCGGCCCGCCCGTGGTTGAGCAGGAAGAGCAGCTCGCCCCGGCGGACCGCCTCCACACCGGCGGGCAGCCCCTCCAGCACCGGCTCCGCCCCGGCCTCCCGCACCACCTCGCCGAGCAGCGCGCGCAGCGCGTCCGGTTCGGGCAGTGTCGACAGATACCAGGCCCGGCCCCGGCGCAGCACCGCGGGCAGCCCGGCCAGCTCACCGTCGCGGTAGGCGGCCACCACCTCGGTGCCCGGCTCCGCCTCCAGTTCCTCCGACCAGAGACCGCCCCGGAAACCGTCGCACTCCACCGCCGTGCCCGCGTCGAGCGGCCACCACTCGTGGAGCGTGCGGATGCCGAAGAGCTCGCGCAGCCGCACGTCCATGCCGCCCGGCCTGATCCGGTCGTCCGTGTCCGCGACCCCGCTGAAGAAGCCGCAGACCAGCCTGCCCCCGCCGCACACGTACGCGACCAGGTTGTCGATCGCGGTGTCGTCGAGCAGATACAGGTGCGGCACGGCGACCGCCTTGAAGCGGCCGAGATCGGCATCGGGCCGGGCGAACTCCGTGACCACGCCGTTCTCCCACAGGGCCCGGTGCCAGCTCTGCACCACTTCGGTGTAGTCCAGCAGCGTGGACGGCCGGCCCTCCTGCGCGCCCGCCCACCAGGAGCCCCAGTCGTGCAGGATCGCCACATCGGCGGGCACGTCGCTGCCGCTGACGGCCGCGCCGATCATGGCCAGTTCGGCCCCGATGCGCTTGATCTCCCGGAAGGTACGGCCCTGTTCACCGGCGTGCGTGAGCATCCCGGAGTGGAATTTCTCCGAGCCCTGCCGGGACTGGCGCCACTGGAAGTAGCAGACGGCGTCCGCCCCGCGCGCCACCGACTGGAGCGACCAGAGCCGGTTCAGCCCTGCGGGCTTGGGGTGGTTGACCCCCCGCCAGTTGACCGGACCTGCCGCCTGTTCCATGAGCATCCACGGCCCGGCGGCCTGTGAGCGCGTCATGTCGGCGAGCATCGCGTTGTACTGGCCGCCCTGCGGGTCCCTCGGATCCGGATAGATGTCGACGGAGACGATGTCCTCCTGGGCCGACCAGGCCCAGGCGTCCTGCCCCGACCACAGCGGCATGAAGTTGGTCGTCACCGGGATGTGCGGGGTGTGCCGGGCGACGATGTCCCGCTCGGCGACGTAACACTCCATCAGCGCGTCCGAGGTGAACCGCTTGAAGTCCAGGACCTGCACCGGGTTCTTCATGTACTGCGCCTTGCGCGGCGGCAGGATCTCCGTCCAGGCGTCGTAGCGCTGGCTCCAGAACGCCGTGCCCCAGGCCTCGTTGAGCGCGCCGACCGTGCCGTACCGGCTCCGCAGCCAGCGCCGGAAGTGGGCGGCCGTCCCGTCGCACCAGCAGTGGGTGCAGTACTCGTTGTTGATGTGCCACACGGTGAGCGCCGGATGGTTCGCGTACCGTGCCGCGAGGTCCTCGGTGAGGGCGGCGGCGTAGCGCCGGTAGACGGGGGAGCTGGCGCAGAACTGCTGGCGCGAGCCGTACCAGACGATCGAGCCGTCCTCCGTGCGCGGCAGGGTCTCGGGGTGCCTGGCCCCCATCCAGGGCGGCGGTGAGGCGGTCGGGGTGGCGAGGACGACGCCGATGCCGTGCGCGTGCATCAGATCCATCAGCCGGTCCAGCCAGCCGAACTCCCGCTCACCCGGACGCGGTTCGATCATCGCCCAGGAGAAGACGCCGAGGGTGACGGAGTTGACCCCGGCCTCCTTCATCAGCCGGGCGTCGTCCTCCCACACCTCCTCGGGCCACTGCTCGGGGTTGTAGTCGCCTCCGAAGAGGATGCGGCCACGGGCTGCGTCGCGCAGGGACGGCATGACGTCTCTCGTTCCTTGGAATGGGGTCTGCAGTGGGGAGCTCGGTTGCGGATCAGCCCTTCACCGCGCCGGTGAGCATGCCCTTCTGGAAGTGCTTCTGGACGAACGGGGAGAGCACCGCGACCGGGATCAGCGCCAGGATCATGACCGCCATCTGCACGGCGAGGCTGTTGATCGCCCCGCTGCTGACCGCCGCACCCATGGCACCCGGAGGCACCTGGTGCTGGAGGACCAGCTGACGCAAAATCATCTGCAGCGGGTACTTGTCGCTGTCCTGGATGTAGAGCATCGCGTTGAACCACTGACTCCAGTAGCCGACCGCGTAGAACAGCGAGATCACGGCGATCACCGCACGCGACAGCGGCATGATGATCTGGAGCAGGATGCGCCACTCACCGGCCCCGTCGATCCGCGCAGCGTCGATGAGTTCGGGCGCGGTGTCCATGAAGAAGCCGCGCAGGACCAGCACGTTGAAGACGCTGATCGCACTGGGCAGGATCATCGACCAGTAGCTGTCTCCCAGCCCGATCCCCGTGACCAGCAGATACGTGGGGATGAGGCCGGCGCCGAAGAACATCGTCGCCATCAGCGTCATCAGCAGCGGCCGGTGGGCGAAGGAGTCGCGGCGGCTCAGCCCGTACGCGCACAGGACCGAGACCACCATGCTGACCACCGTGCCGACGACCGTGAGGCCGACGCTGACGGCTGCCGCGCGGGTCACCGCGCCGCCGCTGAGCAGCTCCTTGTATGCGACGAAGGTGATGTGCTTCGGCCACACGACCAGACCGCCCGCGTCGTTGATCGTCCTGGTGTCGGAGAGGCTGGTGACCAGCACCACCCAGATCGGGATGATCACGACCGCGCAGATCGCGACGAGACCGAAGCCCTTGAAGGCGAGGCCCGCCTTGGTGGGCTCCTCCTCCCACACGGGGCGGGGTTCCATCCGCAGGGCGCGCTGGAGCGGGGTCTCCGCGCGCGGCGCAGGCTCTGCCGGGTCCTTCTGACGTTCCAGGAGAGTTGTCATTTCTTGGAGTACACCCCCTGCTCGCCCAGCATGTGGGCGACCTTGTTGGCACCCAGCACCATGGCGACGCTGAACAGCCCCTTGAAGATCCCGGCGGCGGCCGCGTAGCCGAAGTCACCGGTCTTGATGCCCGTCCACCAGATGTAGGTGTCGAGGATTTCCGAAGCGCCGGAGCCCACCTGGTCGCGCTGGAGCAGGATCTGCTCGAAGTCGAGGTTGAGCGCGCTGCCCACCCGCAGGACGAGCAGGAGCGCGATGACCGGTCGCAGCGCGGGCAGCGTGACGTGCCACATGCGGCGCCGGCGGCCTGCCCCGTCCACGGCCGCGGCCTCGTACAGGTCGGTGTTGACGGCGGCGAGCGCGGCGAGGAAGACGATCACACCCCAGCCGGCGTCCTTCCACACGGCCTGGGCGGAGACCAGGAACTTGAAGAAGCCCGGGTTGGTCATCAGGTCGAAGCCCTCGTGACCGTGGTCGCGCAGCCACTGGGCGACCAGACCGGCGCCGCCGAACATCTGCTGGAAGACGGTGACGACCAGCACCCAGGAGAAGAAGTGGGGCAGGTAGACGACTGCCTGGACCCAGGCCCGCACCCGTGCGCTCATGATCGTGTTGAGCAGCAGCGCGATGGCGATCGGAATGGGGAAGAAGAGGACGAGCTGGGTGACGAAGATGACCAGGGTGTTGATGAGGACTTCCCAGAAGCGGTAGTCCTCGAAGATCCGGGTGAAGTTGTCGAAGCCGACGAAGGGGCTGCCGGTGATTCCCAGGTCGTAGACGTCGTAGTCCTGGAAGGCCACGATGTTCCCGAGCAGCGGGATGTAGTTGAAGATCAGCAGCAGGGCGATGGCCGGCAGCGTCATCAGCACCAGGGTGCGGTCACGCCGCAGCCGCTGGCGCCAGGTGATGCCACCCGCCTGCGGGCCGGGGCCCGTTGGCCTCCTCTTCGCCGGCCCCGTCTTCGCCGTGCGGGATCTGCGCGTGCCGGTCGCGCGGGATCTGTCCGTCCGTGTGCTTTTCCCGTCCCGGCCGTCACCGCCGCCGCCGGCCGGGACGCCGGCCCCGTCGGAGGTGCGGTCCGGGTCGGTCGTGACCGTGGCCCGTGGCTTCACCGTGTGCTCCCCATGTCGTGCTCTCCGCCCCGGCCGCCGGCCTTCGTGCGCCCGGCGGCCCTTGTGCTGCGCTGCGTACGGTCGGTGCGCGTCGTACGCGTCAGACGCCGGAGCCGTTCTTGTCGAGAATCTCCTGGTACCAGGCGCGCAGCTTGTCGCCGCCGCTCTTCTTCCAGGTGTTCACGGCGTCGTCGATGTCGCTGACCTTCTTGCGGCCGCGGCGGATGTCCTTCTGGAGGTCGTCGAAGGGCGTGTACAAGGAGGCGTAGCGCTGCGGTTCGACGATCTGCATACCGAAGAAGAGCGGCTTCTTGATGTTCGGGGCCTGCCGCGCCATCCATGCCGCGTAGTCCTTGGCCAGCTGCGGCTGGTCCGGGTAGGCGATGGAGGTCGGCGGCGAGGCGAGATACAGGAAGGTGGCGGGCTGGGCCTCCTCGACACCCTGCGGGGTGAAGGTGGGCGCCCCGTCCTTGACCGTGTAGTGGGTGCCCTTCACGCCGTAGTTGGTGAGCATGAACTCCTCGGTGCCGAACGGCGCGGCCGCGTAGTCGGCTATCGCGAGGAACTCCTCGATCTGCGCCTTGGAGAGCTTCTTGCTGAGGAAGGTGAAGATGCCCGCCGGGTCGTCCTGCCACAGGACCGGCTTGCCGCCGTCGTGGCTGAAGAAGTCGAGCGCCTGCATGTCGAACTCGGGATTGGCGGTCGCCTGCTCGGTGACCATGCCCTTCCAGCCGCCGGTGCCGTCGTTGTACATCACCACGTGACCGCTGGTGAAGCGGATCTTGGAGTCGGCGTCCTTGTTCGCCTCGGCGTCCGGATGGACGTATCCGCCGTCGTGGAGCTTGCGGGCGAAGGCGAGCGCCTCGCGGTACTCCTTCGTCTCGATCTTGTGGACCAGCTTGCCGCTCTCCAGCTGCCAGTAGTGCGGCGCGTCGGGCAGCAGCCCGTAGATCTTCTGGACGCAGGTCCAGAGGTCGTCGAACGCCCAGACCTTCTTCTTGGGGGCGGTGTACTCCTTGCCGAAGGCCAGTAGGTCGTCCGCGCTCGCGGGGACGGCGCCGGACCCGATCAGGTCCTTGCGGTAGAAGATCGCGTTGCCGATGACCGGCGTCGGCATGGGCAGTCCGCGCAGCTTGCCGCCGAAGACGGAGTACTGCCAGGCGCCCGTCGGGATGTTCGCCAGGTTCGGGTACTTCTTGACCGCGTCGCCCGCCAGATAAGGGCTCAGGTCGGCGAACTTGGCGGTGATGGCGTTGCGGATCTGCCCCTGCATGTTCCAGCCGGGGATGGTCATGACATCCGGGATGTCCGAGCCGGCGAGTACCGCGCCGATCTTGTCCTGGTAGGTGTTGCCGTCCTGCGGGTCGAAGTTCAGCGTGGCGCCGACAGCCTTGTTGACCGCCGTGTAGTACGGGTTGTTCTTCTTCGGGACGGTGCCCCACAGCGGAGTCATGACACGGAACTTCGAGCCCTTGCCCGGGACCGACTTCACCGAGGTGACCAGTGGGTCGGGCAGCTTGGTGAAGCCGGGGCTCGAACCGTTGACGCTCGCGACATCCGGCTCGACCAGGTTCAGCGGGGCGTGGGCCGGCACAACCTTCTTGAGCGCCTTGCCCGTTGTGGTGCCCTCCTTGGTGCCGGAACCGGATCCGGAACCGCCGCACGCGGCGAGCAGCGGCACCCCGCCGGCCACGGCGACAGCGGCCACCGCGCCGCCGGCGAGGAAGCTTCTGCGGCTGGGAGCCGTTGAGGAGGGAGAGGAATTCGGCGTCATTGCGTCAACCCTTCGAGGCGCACCAGGACGACACACGGCGGGCGTCCGCCGTTCGGTTCCTGTGTCTGAGGTGGAGCGTTGCTGGCTGAGCCGGCGTGACCGGCCGCAGGTGAAGCGGTTCAACAGGGAGCCGGCAGAACCTGCCGTCGTCCCGGGAAATCCAGGGCGCCGGGCGCCCCGTCGAAGCTTCGTCGAAGCGCTTCGATGTTGCAGCGAGGTTAAGTGAAGGACCCCCGCCGCACAAGAGTCCGTTTCCAGATTCCTCCGACCTGTTTCCGAACCGTTTCCTGGCGCAACGGGAGTCCATTGGATACGGAGGTCGCGGTCAATCCCTTGACATGCGCGGGGTTGGCCACCGAGCATCGAAGCGCTTCGAAAGATCTTCTGGCACTCCGCGAAAGCTCGCACGAGGCCTGGCGCCGGAATACCTCCCACCTCTGCAAGGGGACCCGCACGTGACGGAACAATCGCAGCCCTTCCGCGACCCGCGGCTTCCCTTCGCCGAGCGCGTCGACGATCTGCTCCAGCGGCTCACGCTCGATGAGCGGATCGGGATGCTGCACCAGTTCGCGCCGCCGGTCGAGCGGCTCGGGCTCGGCGCCTTCAGGACCGGCCAGGAAGCCCTGCACGGCGTCGCCTGGATGGGGCCGGCGACGGTCTTCCCGCAGGCCGTCGGGCTCGGTGCCACCTGGAACCACGAACTGGTCCGACGGGTCGGCGAGGCGGTCGGCAAGGAGGTCCGGGCCAAACGGGCCGAGGACGGCCGGGTCGGGCTCAACGTCTGGGCCCCGACAGTGAATCTGCTGCGCCACCCGCTGTGGGGGCGCGGCGAGGAGGGGTACTCCGAGGACGCCGGCCTGACCTCCGCCATCGCGGTCGCGTACACCCGGGGACTGCGCGGAGACCACCCGCACTACTGGCGGACCGCCCCGGTCCTCAAGCACTGGCTGGCCCACAACAACGAGACCGACCGCGACACCGCCTCCTCCTCGGTCCGCCCGCGGGTCCTGCACGAGTACGACCTCAAGGCCTTCCGCGACGCCGTCCAGGCGGGCGCGGTGGCCGGGGTGATGCCGGCGTACAACCTGGTCAACGGGCGGCCCAACCACGTATCGCCGCTCCTGGCCCAGCAGTTGCGCCGCTGGACCGGCCGTTCGCTGGTGGTCTGCTCCGACGCGGGCGCGCCGTCCAACCTCGTCGACTCCGAGCACTACTTCGACACCCACGAGGAGGCTACCGCCGCCGCCCTGCGGGCCGGAGTCGACAGCTTCACCGACCACGGTCAGGACCCCACCGTCATGACCGGCCGCATCCGGGGCGCCCTGGAACGCGGACTGCTCGCCGAGCACGACATCGACACCGCCGTCCGCAGGCTCCTCGAACTGCGCTTCTCGCTCGGTGAGTTCGATCCCGGGCTCGACCCGTACGCGGATACCGCCGACTTCGACACGGCCGGCCACCGGGCGCTCGCCCAGGAGGCCGCCGAGCAGGCCGTCGTCCTGCTCAGGAACGACGGGCTGCTGCCGCTCGACCCCGCCGCCGGGAAGACCGTCGCCGTCGTCGGACTGCTCGCCGACGCCTGCAAGCTCGACTGGTACAGCGGCACTCTGATTCACCGCTCCACCCCGCTCGACGGGCTCCGGGAA
>NZ_JBHVWF010000007.1:0-107155 GCF_042882365.1 Streptomyces sp. NPDC058221
TCGGTGCACTTCACCGGGGCGGTGGACGCGCTCGTGCGGGAGCCGGTGGGCGGGCAGCTGCTCGCCGCGCTGCGCGGTGCGCTGGCGGCGGCGCACCGACGGGACGGGGTGTCGGCGATCGACGTGGACATCGATGTGACGGCCGTGCTGCCCGACGGGCGGTCCGCGGTCCGGCTGACGGTGGGCGACGACGGGCGGGAGCCGGACGGATCGCGCCCGCCTGCCGTCATCTGGCAGGGGCCGCTCTGAGCGCGACCCGGGTGTTGGAGTGGGCGACGCCCGCCTCCCGCTTGAGTCTGCGCAGCAGCGCGTCAAGGGCCGCGGTGTCGGCTGCGGCGGCGCGTACGAGATAGTCGTGCCCGCCCGTCACATGCACCACTTCGGTGATTCCTGGCAGAGTCAGCACGGCCCGCTCGAAGACCTCGTTGGTGGTGTCCATCCGCAGGGTCACGTCGATGAAGACGACGAGGCCGGTCCGGGTGTCGGCGGCGGGGTCGATGATCACGGTGAAGCCGCGGATGACGCCGTCCCGGCGCAGCCGTCGCACCCGGTCGGCCGCCGCGTTGGCGCTGAGCCCCACCCGTTCCCCCAGGTCGCGGTATGAGATCCGCGCGTCCTCCTGAAGAACGCCGAGGATTTCCCTGTCCAGACGGTCCATATCGCGATTGTCCCAGGTTTCGGACATTTGCGACTTCGGGTGAGTGGTTCCGGGCCCCCCGGATGGAGCAGGCCGACGGGCTCGAGGGCCTCTTCCGCCCTTGACTGGCTGTGTGGATACAGCCGTCAAGCAGTCACCAGCGCCGGCCGCCACCGGCGCCGCCTACCGCAACCTCGTGATGGCCACGATCGGCTTCGCGCTCACCTTCTGGGCGTGGAATCTGATCGCGCCCATGTCCGGCGACTACAAGGACCGGCTCGGGCTGAGTTCGTTCCAGCAGTCGCTGCTGGTCGCCGTGCCGGTGCTGGTCGGTTCGCTGGGCCGGATCCCGGCCGGCGCGCTCACCGACAAGTACGGTGCGCGGGTGATGTTCCCGCTGGTCTCGGCGCTCACCATCGTGCCGGTGCTGCTGCTGATCCCGGCGAGGGACTCCTACGGCGCGATGCTGGCGGTGGGTTTCCTGCTGGGCCTGGGCGGTACGACGTTCGCGATCGGCATTCCACTGGTCAACTCGTGGTTCCCGCCCGCCGAACGGGGCCTCGCCCTCGGGGTGTTCGGCATGGGCATGGGCGGCGTGGCGCTGTCCGGTTACTTCACCCCGCGGATCGCCAAGCACGGCGACAACCTGCCCTTCCTCGTGGTCGCCGGGGCGCTCGTGGTGTACGCGGCGCTGGCGGCAGTGCTGGTCAACGACCGGCCGGGCCGGCAGGTGCCGACGGACACGCTGGCCCACCGGCTGGGTGCGGCGGGGCGGCTGCGGGTCACCTGGGAGCTGTCGGCGCTGTACGCGATCGGCTTCGGCGGCATCGTCGCGTTCGGCGTCTATCTGCCGACGTATCTGAAGACCTGGTACGACCTCTCACCGACCGACGCGGGTACGAAGGCCGCCGGATTCGCGCTGGTCACCGTGATCTTCCGGCCGATCGGCGGCTGGCTCTCGGACCGGATGCACCCGGCGCTGGTCTCCTCGGTGGCGCTCGGGGTGGCCGCCCTGATGGCCATCGTCCAGGCCTTCGACCCGAAGCTGATGCCCGGCGGCACGATCGCGCTGCTGATCATGGCGGCCGGTCTCGGCACCGCGAGCGGCAGTGTCTTCGCCCTGGTCTCGCAGGTGACGCCGCAGGCCAAGGTGGGCAGCGTCACCGGGATCGTCGGCGCGATGGGCGGGCTGGGCGGCTTCGTGCCGCCGCTGGTGATGGGCGCGATCTACAGCTCGAAGGGCTCCTACTCGATCGGCTTCATGCTGCTGTCCGACCTGGCGCTGGCGGGCTGTGTGTACGCGTACGGGCGGATGCGGACCATTCAGCGGGACGCCTGAGGCGGCTCCGGAAACGGAGGAACGGCAGCGTCCCCGCCGGGACGCTGCCGTTCGTCGTGGCCCGCTCAGTGTGCGTGGGCCTGTTCGCGCTGCTCTTCGAACTGTGCCGCCCAGTACGCCGTCCGGTCGAGGTAGGCCGTCTCGGCGGCTGCCCCCGTCTTTCCGTACGCCCCTTCGTACGTCTGGTAGCCGTGTCCGGCGGGCGGGGTGCTCGACGCGGGTTCGATCGGGCTGCCCTCGTGCCATTCGTTGAAGGAGGTGACGGAGACCCAGGTGGGTGATCCGCCGGTGTCCGGGTCCAGGGCGTTGCTCCATTCCAGGTCGTAGGCGGCGCCGTCGTCCCGGCCGAGGGTGGGTGTGGTGTTGCCGGGCACGGCCCGGTCGTCGATGTATCCGGGGGCCACCGAGGGCGCCCAGACCAGGCCGTTGGCCTTGGCGTACGCCCCCGCCTGCTGCCAGCCGGGGGCGGTGGCGCCGGCGATGCCGTCGTAGGTGTAGATCCCGCCGAAGTGCGCGACCTTGGTGGTGTCGGTGGTCTGGGCGAGGACGATGGCGCTGTCCCGCACGGCGTCCAGCGCCGACCAGTCCTGGATCTTCAGGCTCTCGAAGACGTAGAACGCGGGGCGGTTGCCGTGCTCCGCGTCCCGGTAGTAGGCGGGGCTGTCGCCGTACGTGCTGTTCAGATAGGCGATGTCGTCGACCACGGAGGCCGCGGTCCTGCCGCTGTACGGCTCGATGTGCCAGGCGACCTTGATCCCGTGCCGGGCTGCGGCATCCAGGACCTGCGGGGCGATGGAGTCCTCGTAGCCGCCCTGCCCCCACCAGCTGTAGACGATGACGCCCGCACCCGACTGCTCGATCCACTTCATGTGCTGCTCGACGGCCCCGGCGGTGTCACCGGAGTCGTACGGGCCGAGCTTCGGGTAGAGGTCTGCGCCGATGTCGTCCGGCGGGGTGTGGCCGCCCTGCTCCCAGTGGCGCCAGCTGCCGTTCGTCTCCGGGGTGCCGTACCAGGGGTAGTAGAAGAGGTGCACGTTCGAGGAGCTCTCCGCCGCGTCGCCGTCACCCGGGCCCGTGGCTCCGGAGCCGCAGTCGGCCTGCACCGCGCCGGTCGCGTACTGGATTCCGCCCAGCAGCAGTTGGCGGAAGTCCGGGTCGCTGTACGACTCGACGGTGTGGCCGAGGCCGGTGTAGAAGGACCGGCCCTGCTGCTGCGGGTGGCACCAGGTGATCGGGTGGTCGCCGCCCATCTCGCCGCCGGTGTAGCTGCTTTCGTCCAGGGTCTGGAGGACGTGGACGTCGGCGCGCGGGTTGGTGCGGTAGTTGTACAGCTCGTCGGTACGGATCCACTCGTCGTCCAGGTGCGCGGTCGCCGGGTGGGTGTGGTCCTCGGTGACGACCTTCGCCTCCTGGATCGCCGGGTGGCTCTTGAACCAGGCTCCGACGAGGTGCTCGTAGTCCGGCCAGTCGTACTCCGTGTCGGCGGCCGCGTGGACGCCGACGAATCCGCCGCCGCCGTCGACGAACGCCGTGAGCGCGTCCTGCTGGGCGGTGTCCAGGACGTCGCCCGTGGTGCTGAGGAAGACCACCGCCCCGTACCCGGCGAGATTCTCCGGGGTGAACGCGGCCGCGTCCTCGGTGGCCGTGACGTCGAAGCCGTTCGCCGCGCCCAGTTCCTGGATCGCGGTGATTCCGGCCGGGATGGAGTCGTGCCGGAATCCGGCGGTCTTCGAGAAGACCAGCACGTCCTCCGCAGCGGCCGGCGCGGCGGCGCCCGCCGGGGCCGGGGCCAGGAACGCGGCCCCGAGTACCAGGGCGGCGGCGCACGCGATATGGCGCAGACGTGCGGCCAGTTGGTGTCTCATGCGCCGGTCACCCCGCCGTCTCGAAGGTGAAGGAGTCGATGTCGAACAGATTCCCCTGGCCCGTGGGGCCCTTGAAGACGAGGAAGAGTTCGGTGGATCCGGCCGGTGCGTTGCTCACGTCCGCCGTGACATCGGTGAACGTCTCCCAGTCGCCGGTGGGTTCGACGGTCAGGGTGGAGAGCAGGGTGCCGGTGGCGGAACCCGCCCGCACCTCGATCGTGCCGCCGGGTCCCGCGGACGAGACCCTGGCCGAGACACCGGTGGCGTTGTCCAGGACGTACGGCTCGAAGGAGATCCAGTCGCCGTCGTCGGTGAAGCCGACGGTGGCGCCGCCCTCGGCCGTGCCGTGCTGGGCGGCCTCGACGCCGGACTGTGCCGCGAAGTGCTCAGCCTGCCGGTGCCGGGGCTGGAGGATGTCGGCGGTGTGCGTGGTCAGTCCGCCGGCGTCGGTGTACTCGGCGTCGAAGACTCCGTAGATGTTGGCGGCGCTGTCGTGCTCACCGTCCACGGGGACGTCGATGGTGCCCGAGCAGCCGTTCTTCGAGGTGATCTGGTGGCGGTGGCTGTCGTGGCCGAGCAGATAGGTGACCTTGACCTTCGAGCAGTCGACCGTGCCGTCCTCGGGGTCGGTGACGGTGACGGTGAAGGGCACGGAGTCGCCGAAGGAGAAGAGTTCGCCGTCGGCGGGCGTGGTCAGGGTGACGGTGGGGGCGGTGTTGCCGGCCGTGACGACGAGGCTGGCGGTACCGGTGAGCCCGTCGGGGTCGGTGACCGTGAGGGTCGGGTTGAAGGTCCCGGCGGTGGTGTAGGTGTGCTGCGGATTCGCCTCGGTGGAGGTGGCCCCGTCACCGAAGTCCCAGGAGTAGCTCAGCGCCCCGCCCTCGGGGTCCTCGCTGCCGTCCGCCGAGAAGGCGACGTCGAGCGGGGTGGGTCCTGAGGTGCGGTCGGCGGCGGCCTTGGCGACCGGGGAGCGGTTGCTGCCCGCGAGGTACTCGACGCGGTACAGCGCCTGGTTTCCGGAGCCGGTGCCGTAGTCCAGGACGTACAGCGCACCGTCCGGGCCGAACGCGGAGTCCATCACCTGGGTCCCGGTCCACGGGAAGGTGTCGATGGTGCCCGGTGAACCGTCCGCCTTCACCTCGATCGGCTTGATCCACTTGCGGCCGTACTCGGTGGCGAAGAAGCGGTCGTCGAGCGATTCGGGAAATTTCACGGCCGAGTCGAGGTCCGCGTCGTAGTGGTAGACGGGACCGGCCATCGGCGATTCGGAGCCGCTGCCGAACTCGGGCGGGGAGCCCGCGTCCCCCGCGTACCTGATCCAGGCGGGCTGCACGGCGGGCAGCGTCGCCTGACCGGTGTTGCGGAAGGAGTTGTTCGCCGGGCCCGAGGCGCAGTCGTACTTCGCACCGGAGGGACCGTCGGGGAAGGTGTACTCGTTGTACGTCTCCGAGGCGGTGTTGGTGCCCGTGCAGTAGGGCCAGCCGAAGTTGCCGGGGCCGGTGACACGGTCGAACTCCACCTGTCCGCTGGGGCCGCGGTCGGCGTCGGTGGTGCCGGCGTCGGGTCCGTAGTCGCCGATGTAGACGGTGCCGGTCGGCTTGTCGACGGACATCCGGAAGGGGTTGCGGAAGCCCATCGCGTAGATCTCCGGCCGGGTCTTCTCCGTGCCGGGGGCGAAGAGGTTGCCGTCCGGAACGGTGTAGCCGCCGTCCGCGGTCGGGGTGATCCGCAGCAGCTTGCCGCGCAGGTCGTTGGTGTTCCCGGAGGAGCGCTGGGCGTCGAACTGCGGGTTGCGTTCGGTGCGTTCGTCGAGCGGCGCGTAGCCGGCCGACTCGAACGGGTTGGTGTCGTCGCCGGTGGTCAGATAGAGGTTCCCGGCGGCGTCGAAGTCGATGTCACCGCCGACGTGGCAGCACTGGCCGCGGTCGTTGGCGACTTCGAGGAGCACCTTCTCGCTCGCGGTGTCCAGCGTGCCGTCGGCCTTCATCGTGAACCTGGAGAGGTTGAGGTGGCCCTTCCACGCCTCGAAGTCGGCGGCCGAGCCGGTCACCGGGGCGTCGCCGGCCGGAGTGTCCAGAACGGGTGAGTAATAGAGGTAGATGTAGCGGTTGTCCGCGAAGTCCGGGTCGGCCGCGACCCCTTGGAGCCCTTCCTCGTCGTGCGTGTAGACATCGAGCTCGGCTGCGGTCTTCGTCGTCCCGGAGGCGTCGGTGAGGCGGACCGTGCCGTCACGGGCGGTGTGCACGACGGACCGGTCGGGCAGGACGGCGAGGGACATGGCCTCGCCCAGTTCGTCCGCGCCGAGGGCGAGTTGGACCTGCTGGTAGTCGGCGGCCGGGATGTCGGCGGCCGCGTGGACCGCGGCGGGGGCAGCGGGCGCGGCTGCCGCGGTGCCTGCGGCGAGGCCGCCGGCGGCGACCAGGGTGAGGGCGGTGACGAGTCTGGACCACCGGGGTGGGGACAGGGGCATGAACGCTTCCTTCCTGACGGTGCGTGGGGTTGTCAGGCAAGGCGCTGTCGCGCTTTGCGACGTGCGTGTGCTGCCGGGTGAGTGGCGATGCGGACAGGTTCTTTCTTCTCTGCCGCGTCGAGATGCTCCGCCGGAGTGAACTTTTTGCATGCTGGCAACGCAAAATTAATATGTCAAGGTCGTATCCAAATCCCCTCCGGATGCCCCGTACAGCCATCTGCGCGCAGGGTCATGTGATGCCCTGGGGCGGAAGCGCTTCACCGTCGCGCGCCCGCCAGGGGTCACGGGACAGCCCTTAGAGTTCCGAGAGTGATGCCACTCTTCCCCGCACTTCAGGACACAGCCGGTCCGACGGCCACCCGCGAAGCCATTCGGTTCGGCGAACACTCCCTGTCCTACGCACAGTTGGCTGCTGCGGCCGATGCGCTCGCGGCCCGCGTGGCCGGCGCCGGCCGGGTCGCGGTCTGGGCCTCCCCCGCCCCGGAGACCGTCGTCGCGGTGGTCGCCGCGCTACGGGCGGGGGTGCCCGCCGTACCCCTCAACCCGAAGACCGGCGAACGGGAGCTGGCCCATATCGTCGCCGACAGCGCGCCCTCGGCGGTGCTGGCCGCGGCCGGTGACGAACTGCCGTCCGCGCTGGCCGCATTGGAGCGGGTGGACGTGGACACGGCCGCCTCACGGCCGGCCGGATCCGTCTTCGCCGAGCCCTCCGCCGAGTCGCCCGCCCTGATCGTGTACACCTCCGGCACCACCGGCCCGCCCAAGGGCGCGGTCCTGCCGCGCCGGGCCATCGCCGCCACGCTCGACGCGCTGGAGGACGCCTGGCAGTGGAGCGGCGATGACGTCCTCGTTCACGCACTGCCGCTGTTCCATGTGCACGGCCTGATCCTCGGGATCCTCGGCCCGCTGCGGCGGGGCGGTTCGGTACGCCATCTCGGCCGGTTCTCCACCGAGGGCGTGACCCGGGAGCTGGAGTCGGGCGGCACGATGCTGTTCGGCGTCCCGACGATGTACCACCGGATCGCGGAAGCGCTTGCCGACCCGGCCGCGTCCGGCGGGCTCGCGGACGCGCTCGCGGGCGCCCGGCTGCTGGTCTCGGGATCGGCCGCGCTGCCGGTCCACGACCACGAGCGGATCGCGGCGGCGACCGGCCGCCGGGTCATCGAGCGGTACGGCATGACGGAGACGCTCATGAACACGGGGGTGCGCGCCGACGGCGAACCGCGCCCCGGCACCGTCGGCGGCCCGCTGCGCGGCGTCGAACTCCGTCTCGTCGAGGAGGACGGCAGCGCGCTCGCCGACCCCGCCTCCATCGGCGAGATCCAGGTGCGCGGCCCGAATCTGTTCACCGGCTATCTCAACCGCCCCGACGCGACGGCCGCCGCGCTCACCGCCGACGGCTGGTTCCGCACCGGGGACATGGCCACCCTCGACCCCGACGGATATGTACGGATCGTCGGCCGCAAGGCCACCGACCTGATCAAGAGCGGCGGCTACAAGATCGGCGCCGGGGAGATCGAGAACGCACTCCTGGACCACCCGGGCGTCCGCGAGGCCGCCGTCACCGGCGAACCCGACCCGGATCTGGGCGAGCGGATCGTCGCCTGGGTGGTACCGGCCGACCCCGCGTCCCCGCCCCCGGCCGACGAACTCGCCGGTCATGTCGCGGCCCAGCTCTCCCCGCACAAGCGGCCGCGCACGGTCCGCTATCTGGACGCGCTGCCACGCAACGACCTGGGCAAGATCATGAAGCGGTCGCTCCATGGCTGACCGGATGACCGCCCGCGAGGCGATCGACGCCGTCACCGCCGACTTCACCGAATCCATCGCGCCGTGCGAGGACACCGCAGCCGACGGACCGCTCGGCTGGACGGGATACGCGGACGCCCGGGCGCGGGCCTCCGCACGCACCGGCGAACGGGAATCCGTCGTGCACGGGCTCGCCACCGTCGAAGGCCGCCCCTGTGTCCTGGTCTCGTTCGAGTTCGGCTTCCTCGGCGGCTCGCTCGGGCAGCGCACCGGGGACCGGCTGGAGGCGGCGTACGAGGAGGCTGTGAACCGCCGGCTCCCCCTCGTCTCGCTGATCGCGACGGGCGGCAGCCGGATGCAGGAGGGCATGATCGCGCTCACCCAGCTGCACCGGGTGGCCGGCGCGTCGGCGCGGCTGCGGGCGGCCGGTCCGGCGCAGCTCGCGGTGCTCCGCGATCCGACGACCGGCGGCGGCTGGGCGACCCTGGGCGCGGGCGCCGATGTGATCCTGGCGCTGCCCGGGGCGCAGGTCGGGTTCGCCGGCTCCCGGGTGCGGCCGCCCGGCGCCGACCCCACCGCGTACGTGGCCGAGGGCCAGCTGGCGGCCGGCCAGATCGACGCGATCGTCCCGCCGGAGGAGCTGGCCGCCACCCTGGGCCACTGGCTGGGGGCGCTCGCCCACCGGGACACCGTGCCCGCACCCGCCCCGGTCCCCGCCGCTCTCTCCGCGACCGGGCTGCCCAGAACCGGCTGGGACGCCGTGCTCCGGGCCCGGTCCGCGGACCGGCCGCGCGCCGAGGCGTATCTGGAGGCCTACTTCGGCACCCGGCTCCCGGTGCACGGGGACCGCTGCGGGGGCACGGACCCCGGGCTGCTCTGCGGGTTCGGACTGCGCGAGGGGCGGCCCATCGCGTACGTCGCCCAGTGCGGCACCCCGACCCGCCCGGCCGGCTACCGCACGGCGGCCCGGGTGATCAGGCTGGCGGACCGGCTCGGCGTCCCGGTCCTCACCCTGGTCGACACCCCGGGCGCGGCCAACGACGCCGAGGCCGAGCGGTCCGGGGCGGGCGCGGCCATCGCCGAGGCCTTCGCAGCGATCGCGGCCGCCCGGGTGCCCGTCACGACCCTGGTGATCGGCGAGGGCGGTTCGGGCGGCGCGCTGGCCCTGGCCGCGCCGGGCAACACCCATGTCACCGCCGACAGCTACTTCTCGGTCATCGCCCCCGAGCTCGCCGCGGCGATCCTGAAACGCTCCCCCGGCCAGGTGCGGGCCACGGCGGACCAGCTGCGGCTGCGCCCGCAGGACCTGGTGGACCTGGGAGTCGCCCGTTCCGTCGTGCGGAGCGATCCCGCGGACGCCGGCACGGATTCGGCGCGCACAGGAAGCAATGGGTCGATAGCGTAAATGGAGGGGCACATCACCGAGTGAAGAGAGAGGCCGGGGCATGGCCGCAGAATCAGTAGGCACTCCGTGCTGGGCCGATGCGACGTTCGGCGACATCGAGGGCGCCAAGCGCTTCTACGGTGAGCTGCTGGGCTGGAGCTACGGCGACTCGCTGCCCGAGTTCGGCAACTACACCCAGGCCTATGTGGACGGCAAGGCGGTGGCCGCGCTGATGCCGCCCGTTCCCGGCCAGGAGGTACCGGCCGCCTGGACCCTCTATCTCGCCTCGCCGGACGCGGCGGCCACCGTCGCGAAGATCCGCGAGCACGGCGGCGAGGTGCTGGTGGAGCCCATGCAGGTCGGGGAGTTCGGGACGATGGTGCTGGCCCGCGCCCCGGGCGGGGCCGCCTTCGGGGTGTGGCAGGCGGGCAGCCACGAGGGGTTCGGCGCGCGCAACGTGCCGGGCGCCTACAGCTGGGCGGAGATCTTCACCCGGGAGCCGGAGAAGGCGGACGCCTTCTTCCCGGCCGTCTTCGGGTACGGGGTGAAGCGCCTGGAGGACGACGCGATCGACTTCACGCTCTACGACCTGGGCGCGGACCCGGTGCTCGGCCGGATGAAGATGACGGAGGACTTCCCGCCGGAGGTGCCGGCGCATCTGAACGTGTACTTCACCGTCGGTGACTGCGACGCTGCCGTGGAGAAGGCGAAGGCCCTCGGGGCGCAGCTCCGGTTCGGCCCGCTGACCATCCCGTTCGGCCGGTTCGCGGCCCTGACCGACCCGCAGGGCGCGCCGTTCTCACTGATCGACAACGCGACCACCGGGGGCGAGATGCCGAACGTGTCGGTCGTCTCCTGACCCGGCCACGACTCGTCCCTCACGCCGCGGGGTCGCGGGCGTCGTAGCGCGCGAACCGGGGCCAGCGCAGCGCGAGCAGCGCCACCGCGACCACGCAGGCGATGCCGCCTCCGGTCACGGCCACACCGGGCGAGACCAGGTCGGAGACCGATCCGGCCATGAAGTCGCCGAGCCGTGGGCCGCCCGCCACGACGACGATGAACACACCCTGGAGCCGCCCGCGCATCTCGTCCGGCACGGCGGCCTGGAGCATGGTGTTGCGGAAGACCATCGAGGTGGTGTCGGCCGCCCCCGCGAGCGCCAGGAAGATCAGCCCGAGCCAGAGCTGCCGGGTGAGTCCGAAGACGGCGATGGCGGTGCCCCAGCTCGCGACCGCGAAAAGCACGGCGAGCCCGTGCCGCCGGATCCGCCCCAGCCAGCCGGAGAACACCCCGCCCAACAGGGCGCCCAGCGCCGGGGCGGCGACCAGCAGCCCGGTGGTCTTGGCGTCGCCCCCGTACCAGACCACCGCGACGACGGGGAAGAGCGCCCGGGGGTGGGCCAGCACCATGGCGCACATGTCGGTGAAGAAGGTCATCCGCAGATTGGGCCGGGTGCCCAGGAAGCGCAGCCCGTCCATGACGGAGGCGCGCTTGCCGCTCACGGCCGAGCTCTCGCTCCGGTCCGGCAGCATGGAGGGCAGCCGCCACATCGCGTACAGGGAGGCGGTGAAGGTGACGGCGTCGACCCCGTAGGCGGCCCGGTAGCCCCACCAGCCGACGATGAGCCCACCGACCATCGGGCCGACGAGCGCGCCCGTGGTGCTGGTCATGGAATTGAGCGCATTGGCGGCGGGCAGCTGTTCGGCCGGCAGCAGCCGGGCGATCATCGAGCTGCGGGCCGGCGAGTTGAGTGCGAAGCAGACGGCCTGGAGCGCGACCACCCCGTACAGCAGCCCCACCCGCTCGACCCCGGCGACGGTGACCGCCACCAGTGCGACGGAGAGCACGAACGACCCGAAGGCGCTGGCCAGTCCCAGCTTGCGCCGGTCGAGGGTGTCGGCGACGGCACCGCCGTACAGCCCGAAGACGACCAGGGGCACGAGCGAGCAGAATCCGATCAGCCCGACGGAGAAGGCCGAGCCGGTGAGGTCGTACACCTGGAGCGAGACGGCGAGTGCCGTCATTCCCTGCCCGACCCACGAGACCGTGTTCCCGAACCAGAGCCGCCGGTAGTCGGGGGAGGTCCGCAGCGGGGTCAGGTCGGCGAATATTCGGGTGCGGGGTACATCTGGTTCGGTCGTTTCGGTCACAGCGGATGGTAGCCAGAGAGCGGACCGGCCTTTTCCGGGGCCCTGGAAACACGTGCGGATGCCCCCGCCTCTTCGGTAACAGCGTTCACGCGACTCATTGACAGCACCCCTGGGCCAGGGAACCATCCACCTCCTGAAGGCGAGTGACAACGTTGTCCAATGTCGGAGGCTTCATGGGTTCGCATGAGCAGCAGAGTGGGCTGTCGCGACGACAGCTGATCCGGGCAGGCACCGTGGCAGGGCTGGCCGCGGCAGGAGCGGCCGTCGGTTCGCCCGGTTACGCGGCGCCCCGGCGCGCAGCGGGCGGGCGGCCCGCCATCGAGTTCGGTGGCGGCCTGGACGCGCTGCTGGGCGGCGCCTACCGGTCGGCACTGACAAATCTGCTGGACATCAACACCGTGCCCTACGACCCGGATCTGTACAACCAGACCGGTCTGATGACGGACTCCCCCGGCACGTTCATCCGGGCCGGCGGGGGCTACGAGCAGCCGTGGACCCGGGACGCGTCGGTCAACTCGTGGAACGCCGCAAGCCTGTTGTCGCCCGAGGTCGCCCGCAACACGCTGTGGGCGGTGTGCCGGCGGCAGGACGACGGCACGCTGATCGTCCAGCAGGACAACCAGTGGTGGGACCAGATCGTGTGGGCGGTCGCCGCCCGGCAGCACTGTCTGACCACCGGTGACCGGGAGTTCCTCACCGACGCCTACCAGGCCGCCGCCAACACGCTGCGCGCCGACCGGTCCCAGCACTTCAACGAGAAGTACGGACTGTTCGAGGGCCCGGCATTCCTGCAGGACGGCATCGCCGGCTATCCCAGTCCGCCGTACGACCCCGGCAACACCTCGTCGTTCGTGCTGGACCACCCCGGCACGGACAGGATGATGTGCCTGTCCACCAACTGCCTCTTCCACGCGGGATATCTGGCCTGCGCCGAGATGGCGGACGAGACCGGTGACCGGCGTGCGGCGGCCGGCTTCCGGGGGGCTGCCGCACGACTGCGTAGCGCGATCAACACGCACCTGAGACGGCCCGGCGCCGGGGGCTACGGCTACTTCATCCACGGCACGGGCGAGCACGCCGGCCGGCTGGAGACGTACCAGGAGACCAACGGGCTCGCGTTCGCCGTGCTGTGCGGGGTGGCGTCACGGCAACAGGTGCGCGCGCTGCTCGGCGGCACCCGTCACGAACCGCACGGTGTCGTGAACGTATGGCCGCACTTCTCCCGCTTCGACGACGCGCATCCCGGCCGGCACAACGTGAGCGTATGGCCGATGACGGTCGGCATGTGGGGGCACGCGGCCGCGGTCGGCGGCCGCATCGACCTGCTGGCGCAGGCGGTCACCGACATCGCCGGCCTGGAGCACCGCGACGGCCACTTCTGGGAGATCCACAACGCCCGCACCGGTGCGGTGGACGGAGGCTGGCAGAACGGCCGGCAGTGGGGTTCGGAGCCGGACCAGACCTGGTCGGCCACCGGCTACCTGCGGCTGATCCACCAGGGCGTGTTCGGCATCGGCTACCAGCGGGACGGTCTGCGGTTCACCCCGAGTCTGCCGCCGGGCTGGGGCCCTGTGACGTTGCACGGCCTGCCCTACCGCAAGGCGGAGCTCGACATCACCCTCACCGGCGCCGGCCACCGCGTCGTGTCGTCCACGCTTGACGGCCGTCGCCTCGCCACCGTGCCGGCGGAGCTGGAGGGACGGCACCGGGTGCACATCGAACTCGCCTGAGTTCACCGCGACTTGAACACACTTCGCCCGCTTACGGCTCCCACGGCACCCGGAGCTGAAGCCTGCGCACCAACTGACCCGCCCTGAAGCCGAGTTACCTTCACGAAGTGAACGCAGCAAGCACCTTGACGGGGTCAGTCACCGTGCCTGACAGTCGTGCACAAGCCGGTTGAGAGCGCTCTCAACCGCCTGTCCCCCCACCCCACGAAAGCAGCCCCCCATGAACAGGATCGCTTTCTTCGGCACATCTCCAGGCATCTCTCCCGGCCCAGGACACCGCACCCGACGGCGTCTGCCGGTCGCGCTCGCCGCACTCGCACTCTGTCTGCCACTGGCCGGCCTCGTCGGTCCGGCGGCTCCCGCCGGACTCTCCGGCACCGCCGCGGCCGCGGAACCGGCCGCCCAGGCCCCCTCAGCCGCCGACGAGTGGACCACGATGTTCAGGGACGACTTCGACGGCGCGAACGGAACGGGCCTCAACACCGCCGACTGGCTCTACGACATCGGCACCAGCTATCCCGGCGGCGCCGCCAACTGGGGCACCGGCGAGATCGAGACATCCACGGACTCGACGGACAACGTCTACCAGGACGGCTCGGGCCACATGGTGATCAAGCCCATACGGGACGCCTCGGGGCACTGGACGTCAGGCCGGGTGGAGACCCAACGCACCGACTTCGCCGCACCCGCAGGCGGACAGATGCGCCTCAGCGCCTCCCTGCAACAGCCCAACCCGGAGAGCGGGCTCGGCTACTGGCCGGCCTTCTGGGCGATGGGCGCCGACGCCCGCCCGGCCGGGGCCACCAACTGGCCCAGCATCGGCGAGCTGGACATCATGGAGGACGTCAACGCACTCAGCCAGCACTCCACCACCTTCCACTGCGGCGAGTGGGCCGGCGAGTGCCACGATCCTGACGGGATCAGCAGTGGGCTGCAGGCCTGCGACGGCTGCCAGACCGGCTACCACACGTACTCGGTGATCGTCGACCGCCGGGACCCGGCGGCCGAGCAGCTGCGCTTCTACCTGGACGACGTCCAGACCTTCGCGGTGAACCAGAACGAGGTGTCCGACGCGACCTGGAAGGCCGCGGTCGACCACGGGTACTTCGCCATCTTCGACGTGGCGATCGGCGGTTCGTATCCGGACAAGGTCTGCGGCTGCACCTCCCCCGGGGCCGACATCAGCTCCGGCGCGGGGATGAGCGTGGACTGGTTCTCGGCTGAGGTGAGCGAGTCCTGACCCATGGAGCACTGCCGGGGGCCGGAGCGCGGGATGCCTCGCGCTCCGCGCCTCCCGGCTGCTGCGCCACGCCCCTGCCCCTCGGATCGGGCAGGTCTCCTTGGTCTCGCCCGCGCTCGCCCGCCCCGGCCACCGCACCGCGGCGGCCCGACTCGGGGTCAGCGGGACGGCGGTGCTGATGACGGCGGTGCACAGCGTGCGTGCCGACGTCACGGCCAAGACGCCGTGCCGCTCGAACTCATCGCGTCCAAGCGCGGGTTTCCCGAACTGCGCGGCCTGTAGGAATCGCTCTCGGCCGCTGCGTCACGCTGGTCCGGTCGCGGAATTCGGCCTTTTCCGACGTGGTTCGCGAGACGGGACGCGCGGCGCTGGCCGCCTGCCGTCGGGCCGTGTGCGATCCGGTGGCGCCGGCCGACACTGCTTGAGCCCGCCGAGCCGCTTCTGAGAGCATGCGCGGGTGACGACTGCTGCCGTGCTCTTCGACGTGGACGGGGTACTGCTGGACTCCGCAGCCGCCCATCGCCGGGTGTGGGACGCCTGGTCCGTTGGACGGGGCCTCGATCGCGAAGCGGTCTGGCAGCTGACTTTCGGGCGCCGTCCGGAGGACACCGTGCGGGATGCCGCCCCGCACCTCGATCCGGCCGGCGAACGGCAGGTCCTGGACCGGCTGCTGCACCAGGCGGGCGACTTCCCTCCCGTCGAGGGGGCCGGCGCCCTGCTGTCGGCGCTGCCCGACGACCGCTGGGCCATCGTCACCTCCGGCGACCGGGAGTCCGTGCACCTGCGGTTCGCCGCGGCCGGCCTCCCCCTGCCTCGCGTGCAGGTCTTCGCCGCCGACGTCAAGGCGGGCAAACCCGCCCCGGACGGCTTCGTCCTGGCCGCCGCCCGCCTGGGAACCGCGCCGTCCCGATGCCTGGTCGTGGAGGACGCCCCCGCCGGGGTCCGGGCCGGCAAGGCGGCTGGTTGCACCGTCGTGGGACTGACGACCACACACGCGCGACGTGCTCTGCACGAGGCGGACGTGTGTGTGGAAACCCTGGCGGGTGTGCGACGGCTGCTCGCTTCGCACGGGCTGCTCGACGCCCCCGCGACGGAGCGGAACCGGGGATAGCCGGCCAGTCTGCCCACCACGGCATCCGCCGCGGTGAGCAGATCGGCGGTGTGCGTGGAGTGCGGCGCCTCCCTCGGCGGGCGTCGGACCATTCCCGTTGGGCCATTACCCAGCGCTCCCACGGAGACGTCGCACAGAACACCAGGTCAAGGCCGCACAAGGTTCGCCTTGACCACACGAGGCCTCACGTTCGCCGCCCACGGCAGGCAGTCACTTTCCGCAGACGGTACGGAGTCCTGTCATCCCTTCCCGTCGATCTGCGGAAAGTCGGTGGAGAGACTGACGTCCTCCCACGCGTCGAGGTCGTGGCCGACGGCCGCACGTCCGGCGCGGACCACGCGCAGGGCGTCGGAGCCCAGGACCAGGTGAGCGGGCGGATCGGGTGTGTCCAGGACACGCAGGAGCGCGGCGGCGGCGCGGGCCGGGTCGCCGAGCTGTCGTCCGTCGGCCTTCTGCCGGGCGGCGCGGATGGGTTCGAAGAGGTCGTCGTAGTCGGAGACGGTGCGCGGTGCGCGGATCATCGAGCGTCCGGCCCAGTCGGTACGGAAGGAGCCCGGCTCGACGGCGGTGACGTGAATGTTGAAGGCGGCGACTTCCTTGCCGATGGCTTCGAGGATGCCTTCGAGTGCGAATTTGCTGCCGCAGTAGGCGGAGACGCCGGGGAAGCCGGCCAGGCCGCCCATGGAGGTGACGGCCAGGATGTGCCCGCGGCGCCGTTGACGCATGGAGGGCAGGACGGCCTGGATGGTGGCTGCGGCGCCGAAGACATTGACGTCGAACTGGGCGCGCAGAGCGGCCATGGAGGTTTCCTCGAAGGTCCCCTCCAGGCCGTAGCCGGCGTTCGCTATCAGCACGTCGACGGGGCCGATGGCCTCCTCCACCTCGCCCGTCACGACGAGCACGGCTTCGTCGTCGGTCACGTCGAGGATGCGGGCGTGAGCGCGTTCCGGGTGGAGTGCGGTGAAGGCCGCCGCGTCGGCGGCGTTGCGGACGGTGCCGGCGACCGTGTGGCCGGCCTCCAGCGCGGCGGCGGCGAAGGCGCGCCCGAGGCCGCCGCTGACTCCGGTGATCAGAAAGGTCCTGGGGGTGTGAGTCACGGCTGCTCCTGCTTGTACAGGACGAGGTGCTCATGGAGGAGCACCCCGTCGTGGATGTCGCCGGTGGCGGTGAAGCCGGTGTCGTCGACGTAGTCGAGATGGCTGCCGGTCACCGTGTAGCGGCCGGTGTAGGCGCTGGGACGGGTGCCGCGGGCCTCGTCGTAGCGGCCGTCGGCCCGCAGTTCCTGGCGGATGTGTCCGTCGGCGGTGACCCACATACCGACCGCGTCGGCCCGCTCACCGGCCGATGATTCCGACTGCTGGTTCATCACGCTCCCCTTCACCGGCAGGTGTCTTCGGGCAAGACTGCGCCGCGGCGGAAGCGGGAACCAGGACAGGCTGTGCCGGGGTACGGCGCACCCAGGCACAGCGCCGGGGGGCGTCATAGCCTGGACAAGTGACCAGCAACGATCTCGGAGATTTCCTCCGCGCCCACCGCGGCCGCCTGCAGCCCGGTGACGTCGGCCTCGCCTCCTACGGGGCACGCCGGGTGGCGGGGCTGCGGCGGGAGGAGGTCGCCGTCCTGGCCGGAATGAACAGCGACTACTACGCCCGGCTGGAACAGGGCCGCGAGCGCAGCCCCTCCCCGCAGATCCTCGACGCGATCAGCGGCGCCCTGCGCATGGACGACGCGGCGCGCGAGCACCTGTACCGGCTGGCGGGCGCGGTACGGGACGACAACCGGGACCTGCCGAGGGAAGCGGTCGGCACACCGCTGAAGCAGCTCCTCGACGGCTACACGAACGCCCCCGCGTTCGTGCTGAACCCGGCGAAGGACTTCCTGGCGGCCAACGCCCTGGCCGAAGCGCTGTTCTCCCCGTTCGAAGCAGTGGACAACCTGGCCCGCATGACGTTCCTCGACCCGGCGGCACGGGGGTTCTTCACACGCTGGGACAGAGCGGCCGAGGCGGTTGTCGCCGGGCTGCGCCACGCCACGGGCCTCGGCCCCCACTACCCGCGTCTGTACGAGCTGATCGACTCCCTGACCGGGGCGAGCGAGGACTTCGCCGCACTCTGGGCGTCACACACCGTCTACGGAAAGACGCAGGACGCCAAGGAACTCGACCATCCCGACGTCGGGCCGCTCTCGCTCACCTACCAGTCCTTCGATGTCCGCGGAGCGCCGGGACAGCTGCTGGTGATCTACCACGCCGAACCGGAAAGCGCCGACGCCCAGGCACTCGCCCTGCTCGGAAGCCTGCACGCCACCCGCCGCGGGCGGTCCGCCGGGGATCGGTAGTCCCGGACCGCACGACCGCACACGGCGACCGTGGGCCCCATGAGTGCCCGGTGGTGACGGCCGACGCGATGCCGCGTCGCGGCAGGCACGCGGAGGCCGCCACGCAGGAGGAGCTCAGAACGCCGGGTGGGACAGCTCGATGTCGACGTCTTCGACACCGGAGCCCGTCACGCGCAACGCGGTGGCGACGGCCGGGTAGCCGCTGGCGACGACAGAGTACTCACCGGCGTCCAGGTCGGCGAAGGCGTACACGCCGTCCGCGCTGGTGGTGGCCGTCGCGGCGACGTTGCCCGCCGCGTCGAGGAGCGTGACGCGGGCGTCCGGCAGCGGGCGTCGGCCGGTGCCGGCCCGCACCGCTCCCTGGAGCCGGGCGCCCGCGGCGAGGGCGATCTCCACCCGGCCGGAGCCGCTCTCGCCGACCGTGAAAGCAACCGCGGCCGGCCGGTGCCCCGCCGCGTTCACCGCGACCGTGTACTCGCCGAGGGACAGCCCGCCAAAGGTGAACTCCCCGTCGGCTCCGGTCTGTCCGGTGCCGAGCACCTCGCCGCGCACATCGGCCACGATCACCGTGGCGGCGGCGACCGGCAGCCCGTCGGCGCCGCTGACGACCCCGCTCAGGCCCGGCCCGGCGGAGAGCAGGATGTCGTACGCGAGCGGCTCGTCACCGACGTCGACGGTGGCCGCCTGCGGCTGGTGCCCGTCGGCTGCGGCGATCAGCACATAGGTGCCGGCACCGGGCACGGCGAGTTCGTAGCCGCCGTCGGAACGGGCCACGATCCGGTCCAGTTGGCGCCCCGCCAGGGAAATCAGCGTGACCGTGGGGCGGGGGGCGCTGATGGAGCTGCGGATGTACCCGTGGAGGGCGGGGCCGGGCCGGACGGTTGCCTGACCGGCCCGGTCCGTATGCGGCTCGCGGACCGCTTCCGAGGCGGGCGCCGGGGACGGCTCCGAGGTGGCCGCCGGTGCGGCCGGTGTCGCCGTCCGCGTGCGGCGGAAGCCGATCAGGGTGGCCGTTGCGATCAGGGCCACCAGCATCCCGACCGCGCCGACGGTCATGCAGACGTGGACGGCGTCGGTGAAGCTCGCGCCGATCGCGCCGAGCGCGGGACCGGTCGCCTCGGGGGCGAGCCCGAGGTGGCCCGCGGCGCCCACGCCGCCCTTCGCGAGTGCGTCGCCCACCCGCTGCTGGTCGGCGACGGACAGTCCGGACTCCGCCAGGTGCCCGGGCAGTGCGGAGGTCAGCCGGCTGGTGAGTACGGCACCGAGGACGGCGGGGCCGAGCGCGCCGCCGAGCTGGCGCAGGGTGTTGTTGCCCGCACCCGCCATGCCCGCCAGATGGTGCGGGACGCTGCCGACGGCGACCGCGCTGATCGGCGTCATCACGAAGCCCATACCGAGGCCGAACAGGGCGAGCGGGCCGGCCATCGCGCCGAACCCGGAGTCGGTCTCCAGGCCGGTCAGCCACAGCATGGCGCCGCCGACCCCGAGCAGGCCGACGCTCAGCAGTACGCCGGGCGCGACCTTGCCCATCAGACGGCCGACCAACGGGCCGGTGAGGACGGAGACGCCGTTGAAGACCAGCATCCGCCAGGCGATGTCGAGGACGGAGAGCTGCTGGACGCTGCCGAAGAAGAGGCTGAGGGTGAAGACGGACCCGATCATCCCGAACATGACGACCGCGTTGACGACGCCCGCGCCGGTGAAGGGACGTACCGCGAACAGCTTCAGGGAGAGCATCGGCGAGGCGGAGCGCAGTTCGGCGACGATGAAGGCGATCAGCCCGAGCGCGGCGGCGGCGAACGCGACGACGACCTTGGTCTGCCCCCAGCCGCCGGCCCCGCCGCCCTCGATCACTCCGTAGATCAGGCCGATGATGAAGACGATCGCGGCGATCTGGCCGGGGACATCGATGGCGCGGCCGTGCGCGGAACGCGAGTCCTCCAGCATCCGCACGGCCACCAGGCCGGTGACGGCGGTGATGACGGCGGCCGGCAGGAAGATCCAGCGCCAGCCGGCGTGCTCCAGGATGACGCCGCTGATCAGCGGGCCGAGGGCCATGCCGATGCTCAGGGACGCGGCCCAGGCGCCAATGGCCTTGGCACGGGCACGGAAGTCCGGGTAGGCGTGGCTGATCAGGGCGAGCGTGGAGGAGGCGAGAGCCGCAGCACCCGCGCCGGCGACGGCCTGGCCTGCCCAGACCTGCGGGACGCTGTGCGCGGTCAGGGAGATCACCGAACCGGCGGCGAACAGGACCATGCCCGCGAGGTAGGCCTTCTTGCGGCCGTACAGGTCACCGATCAGACCGAAGGTGAGGATCAGCGCGGCCATCGGCAGGATGAACGCGTCGGAGACCCACTGCAGGTCGGACGTGGAGGCGTCGAGCCCCTGCTGGATACGCGACAGGGACACGGAGACGCTGCCGATGGGCACGTAGGCGGCGAACATCCCGAGACACGCCAGCACGGTGGTCAGTACCGGGCGCTGGACGGCGCGGTGGGGTGCGGATATCGCGGTCATGGGTGAGACGGACCTCCTGATCGAACGCGGCGACCAAGTTATCAGTTGCCTGTCATAGTCCCAAACGGCTGAGACAGACACCTGTGCGGGCTCTCCGGTCACGGGAGAACGGCAGCGGTCGTTCGCTTCACGGGTTCGCCTGCCGCGGACGGCGGCCGTCCGTCAAGGATCCGGCCGGGTGGCCTGGTGGCGGAACGGTGTCAGCCGGCGCCGGGCGGGTCGGGCCACATGCGGGCCACCGGGGAGTCGGGGCCGTCGAGAGCGATGGCAATACGACGCATGCCGAGCGTCAGCCGGTCCAGCTCCTCGATCCCGCCGACCACGTCGGAGAGCCGTTCCACGACCGCTTCGACGAGCCGCCGCCCCTCGGCCATGCCCCGCAGCCCGGCCTCGGTCGGCTCGACCAGCACGACCTTCCTGTGCACGGGGTGCGGATGCCGCTCGATCCACCCGATCCGCTCCAGATGCGCGAGTGCCGTCGTCACACTCTGCGGAGTGATGTTCTGCCCGCGAGCCAGATCCGCCCCGGACAGCGGCCCGTGCTGGTCGAGAGTCATCACGATCCCGAGCTGCGTCATCGTGACGCCAAGGGGGCGCAGTTGTTCGTTCAGGGCACGGCCCACGGAGTTGTTCGCCCGCCACATCGAGTGGCTGAACGTCTGGTTCCACGACGTGCCGGAGGCAGAACCCTCCGGGCGACGGCTCGGCATCTTCGGCTCCCTGCGGACAAACGGCTCCCATCGTAACGGCAGGGGGCGGGCCAGCCGGTCTGCGGTACGGGCTCCGAGCGGTGGTCACCGGTCGGTCGGGTGAGCCGGCCTGCGCTGAGCCCGGCGTTCGGCGGTCCGTGCGCCGGTGACGGGAGTTGCGTAGCTCTCGTGGAGGAGCCGCTTGACCAGCTTCCCGGTCGGAGTCCGCGGAAGGTCGGTCACGAAGTCGATCCGCTTGGGAAGTTTGTACCGAGCCAGTCGCCCGGCGAGGTAGTCCAGCAGGTCCTGTTCGGTCTCGGGAGTCGGATCGCACCCGGCTGCGAGGATGACGACGCCGCGGACTTCCTCACCCAGGTCGGGGTTCGGCACCCCGATGACGGCCGCGTCGCTGACCGACGGATGGACGATGAGTGCATCCTCGATCTCCTGCGGCGAGATGTTCACACCGCCGGAGATGATCAGGAACGACGCCCGGTCGGTCAGATACAGGTATCCGTCCTCGTCGAGACGCCCGATGTCACCGGTCGTGGTCCAGTTGGGGTGGGCCGGGTGCTGGGCGGACCGGGTGAGCTCTTCCTCACCCAAGTACACGAACGGCAGTTCGTCACGTTCGAAGTAGACGGTCCCCACCTCGCCGACCGGGAGTTCGTCGCCGGCACCGTCACAGATCCGGATGACGCCCTGCGCCGGACGCCCGACCGAACCAGGATGTGTGAGCCACTCCGCGGAGTTGATCACGGTCGATCCGCTGCCTTCGGTGGAGGCGTAGAACTCCCAGAGGATCGGTCCCCACCACCGGATCATCGCGTCCTTGACCTCGACCGGGCACGGTGCCGCAGCGTGGATCGCGACACGGTGGCTCGAGAGGTCGAACCGGTCACGGACGTCGTCGGCGAGCTTGAGCAGGCGAACGAACATGGTCGGTACCCACTGGCTGTGCGTCACCCGGTACTTCTCGACAGCCGCGAGGGCATCGGCGGCGCCGAAGCGCTCCATCATCACCACGGTGCCGCCAAGCGCCTGGACTGCGGCACAGAACCGCAGCGGCGCGGCGTGGTAGACGGGAGCCGGGGACAGGTACACGGTCTCGGGACCGAAGCCGAAGTACGCCTGGGACATCGCCACGACCGGATCGCCGGGTTCGTCGATCCGGCGACGCGGGAGCACCTGCCGGATGCCCTTCGGCTGTCCGGTCGTTCCCGAGGTGTAGAGAATGTCGGCGCCGCACGGCTGGTCGGGCGGCACGACCGCCGAGGCGGCGACAACCGCCTGCTCATAGTCGTCGTAGCCTTCGACCCGTGTCCCGTAGGCCAGCGCGACCTTGACGTCGGGCACCTGCGGGCGGAGCTCTCGCGGCAGGTCGCCGAGTCGCCCCGAAACAATCAGCGCCGCGGCTCCGCAGTCGTTGACGACGAAGGCCACTTCGGCTGCGGTCAGGTGGCTGTTGACCGCGGTGATGTACAGGCCCGCACGCAGTGCACCCCAGTAGACCTCGAACGCTTCCGGGGTGTTGTCGGAGACGAGCGCGACCGCATCTCCGGGCACGAGCCCCGCGCCACGAAGGGTGTTGGCCACTCTCGCGGACCGGTCTTCGAGCTCGGCGAAGGTGAGCGTTCGGCCGCTCCCGGCCATGACCACTGCCGCCCGGCCCGGTGTGGAGCGGGCGTGAGTTCCGGGATACATGTCAGGAATCTCCGTGTGTTCAGGCGGCAGGCGGGTCCTGGTTCTCGAACCGGAGCAGCACCAGGTCCGCTGTTACCGCGATGTGCTCGGCGTAGAGACGGGAGGCTTCCTTGGCGTTGCGTGCCAAGGCGGCTTCCATGATGGCGAGGTGCTCCTTGGCGGCGTTGGTCCGGCGCCCGATCATCGGGGCGGACCAGCGCCTGTAGAGCTCGCTGGCGTCGTAGAGCTGGTGACAGATGTCCAACAGGTAGGAGTTGTCGCACGCTTCCATCAGTGCGAAGTGGAACCGTTTGTGCTGCACGGAGAAGTCGTCGTTGGTGTGCTCTTCGTCCTCGTGCGCGTAGATCGGGGTGTTCACCATGCGGTGGTGGGCCGCAACGATCTGGCTTTCCCAGTCGACGTCGCCGAACTCGACGGAGAGTTCGACCGCACGGCATTCGTTGAGTGCACGGGCCGCGACCAATTGCCTGAGACCTTCGGGTGTCAGATTCATGACGTGGAAGCCGCGGTTGTGCAGGGAGACCACGAGCCGCTGTTCGACGAGCCGTGTGAGGGCCTCCCGCACGACTCCGACGCTGACACTGAGCTGCCGGCCGATCTCGCTGGGCCTGAGCTGGGTGCCGGGGGCGAACTTTCCGGTGAGGATTTCACGCCTCAGTTGGTTGTAGACATCCATCGTCAAGGTGACGGACTTGCCGCGCTTAGCCATGGAGGAAATAGTAGTCCGAGGCGGCCGTGGATCGATAATTCTGCTGAAAGTCGTTTCTGGGCTGATCGTCGGAGTGCGAGGATCATCGGTTGCCACGTGGCGCGGGAGCCTTGGTGGACTGGAACGCACGCAGTCGCCAGTGCCCGTCGGCGTCCGCGGTCCACACCGACATGGTGAGCGAGGCGATCTCGACGTCTCGGCCGTGCGCCGTACCCCGAGCGGTCATCCGGCCCATGGCGAGCGCGGTCGTGCGGTCGACCGCATCGACAGTGATGTCGTGGTCGATCGCATCGTAGGACCAGGTCCCTTCGGCAAGCGCCGCCACGTACGTGGCCTTGCCGTCGGCCATGCCGTGGGAGTGCACGTAGACGAGTTCGTCGTGGAGCAGGTGCGCGACCCGGTCGTGGTCCCCCGCGACCAGAGCGGCGATCCGGCTCGCGTCGGCGGCGTGGACTTCTTGAGTCACGCGCTCGGTCGTGGTCAGAACGACGGCCCTCCTTCTTCGACGAGACGCTTGTTCTCGGCCAGGACATCCTTCACGGAGCCATCGAGGCTGATGGTCTTGCGGAAGGGCTGACTCACGTCCAGGCCGGTCTGCCAGTACACCTCCAGCTTGTTGGCCTCGGGGTCCTGGAAGTAGATACCGATGGCGTTGCCGTGGGTCACGACCGCTTCGATCCTGGAGCCGTAATCGAGCAGCGCCCGGTGGTAGATCTGCAGTGCCTCGACGCCGTCGACGCGCCAGGAGATCTGGTTGACCAGACGTGCGCCGGGCGGCACGTTGCGTCCGGGAGCCAGCACCATCTCGTGGTGCTCGAACTCGGGGCGGGAGGAGAGGAACACCAGTCCGAGACCGGGGTCCTCATCGGTGACGGTGAGACCCAGGACGCGCTCGTAGAAGTCGCGCATCGTAGTGACGTCGTCGCAGTGCAGGCCTGTGTGGCCGAGTTCGAGGATTCCCATACCGATGCCTTTCGTGGGTCCGCTGCGGTTCAGCGGGTCGGGTCGAGCTGGATCTTGAGATGGCGGCCGTCGCCGTTGATGAGGGAGCCGAAGCAGCGAGCGGCCTCGCCGAGCGGGGCGACTTCGGTGACCAGTTGGCCGAGCGGGATCCGGCCGGCGGCGAGATGCTCCAGCGCTTCGTCGAGTTCGGCCGGAGCACAGCTGGCAGCACCGACGATCTCGACCTCCTTCTGCACGATGGCGAACTGGGAGACCGGGACCAGCTCCAGCGGGACGCCCTGGAGAACGACCCGGCCGGTCGCCTTCGCCAGCGAGACCGCCTGTCCGGCTGCGGAGGGGTGACCCGAGCACTCGAGGACGGCGTCGGCAGGCCCACCGAGAATGTCGCGAACCCCGGCGCCGGCATCCTCGGGGCCGAGGACGTCGAACCCCATCCGGGCGGCCGCTTCGCGGCGGAGCGGATTGGGATCGATCACCACGACCCGTTCCGTGCCCCGAGCGCGGAGCGCACAAGCTGCCATCGCACCGATCGGGCCGGCACCCAGCACCGCGACCTTGCTCGAATCGTTGACGTTGGCCTTCGCGACACCGTGAATGGCGATGGACAGCGGCTCGGCCAGGGCGCCGGCCTCGTAGCTGAGGGTGTCGGCGAGTGGATGCAGCAGGCTGTGATGCACGACGAGGCGTTCTGCCATGCCACCTCGGATGGTCCCCAGGCCGAGCGCGGTGTCGAAATGGTTGCGGCAGATGTGCGGGTGACCGGCACGGCAGGTGCTGCACAGGCCGCAGGGAGTGCCGTGGTACAGCGCGACGCGCTGCCCCGGCTCCCATCCGGTGACGGCGTCGCCATGGGCCACGATGTCGCCGGAGATCTCGTGGCCCAGGATCGCACCGGCCCGATAGCGCGAGTTCTTGAGCGCGTGCAGGTCGGAGCCGCAGATTCCGGCACGTGCGACCCGGACGACGACCTCGTCGGCGCGCGGTTCCGGCTCGTCGACGTCGATGACCGCGATACCGCGGGCCTCGGTGACTGCGATCGCCTTCACTTACGGACCCCCACTGCGTTGTTGTCGGTTCGGCCGGACGGCCGCGGCACCCGGTCGGCTGTCTCGACCATGACGTTGTGCAACCGGCCAACGCCGTCCACCCAGGTGTCCAGGACGTCTCCGGGCTGAAGGAACCTCGGAGGCCGCCGGGTCGCTCCGACCCCCTCGGGCGTGCCGGTGAAGATCAGGTCTCCCGGGTACATCGTGCACAGGGAGGAGATGTACCCGACCAGGGTCGGTACGTCGAAGATGAGGTCCGAGGTCCGCGATGCCTGCATCTGCTCACCGTTGACGGCACAGCCCAGGCCCAGGTCGTCCGGATCCGCCAGTTCGCTGACGGAGACGACCTCGGGTCCGATCGGGCCGAAGCCCGGGAGCGACTTCGCCATCGACAACTGCGGCAACGGGCCCTGCCTTTGGAGTACTCGTTCGGAGAGGTCCTGGCCGACCGTCACACCGGCGACGTGCTCCCATCCGTCGTGGGCGGCGACGTTGCGGGCGGTGCGGCCCATCACGACGACGAGTTCGACCTCCCAGTCGACGTACCGGCTCGGCAGCGGAACCGGCGCCGAGGGTCCGGTGAGGCAGCTGGGGAACTTGGTGAAGATGACCGGCGACTCCGGTGGATCGAACCCGGCCTCGGCGGCGTGGTTCCCGTAGTTCGCGCCCAGGCAGAAGATCTGACGGGGCCTGGGGACCGGGATGCCGGCATCGGCCGGGTCGTATGCGAGGAATCCCGGAAGGTCAGCCGGATCGGGCTGAGCGCTCCACCACGCCTCGATGTCGCCCCAGTGGTCGTAGACCCCTTGGGGGGCGGAGTCGAACCGGCCGCGGGAGGCGCCGGCCAGGTCAAGGGCTGTGCTGGCGGAGAGGACGACGACGGCACGACCGTTGACGTTGGCTACACGCATGGCTGGGAACTCCTCCGGGGTGGGGGTGCTGCGGCGATCGGACGGGGCTGTTGTCTCACCACGGCATCGCGGCGCCGCCGTTGGCGCGCAGTGTCTGCCCGGTGACGAACGCCGCAGCGGGGCTCAGCAGGTAGAGGACCTGGTCCGCGACGTCGTCCGGCACTCCGACGGTCTTCATCGGTGACTGCCTCGCCCACCCGGTCAGGAACCGGCCCCGGGTGTCTTCGTCGGTGTCGTGATCGGCCATCGAGAGTCCGGTGGGGATGAAGCCGGGGGCGACGACATTGGCGCGGACGCCGTCCCGGCCGGCTTCGGCGGCAAGCGTCTTGGTGAGCATCGCGATCGCCGCCTTCGACATCGAGTAGGCACCGGAACCGGGGAACGGCCGGTCGATGGCGCCGGAGGCGAGAGTGACCACGGAGCCGCCGCCGGAAGCCTTCAGGTGTGGCAGCGCCGCCTGAACGGCGTGCAGGGTGCCCCGGAAGTGAACCGCGAAGATGCGCTGGAACGAGGCGAGGTCGAGGTTCTCGACGGTCGCGTTGTCCCCGGGCACTCCCGCACAGGTGACCAGTCCGTGGAGGCCACCCGGCCCGTCCTGGACGGCCTGATCGACGGTGTCGGCGACGGCCCGCCTGTCGGTGACGTCGAGCCGGTATCCGGTGGCCGTGCCACCGGACCCGCGGATCTGCTCGGCAGCCGACTCAGCGGCGTCCGGGTCCCGGTCGGTGCAGGCGATGTGGGCGCCGTACGACGCGAGCTTGATCGCGCTCGCCCTGCCGAGCCCGTTGCCGGCCCCGGTCAGGAAGACGGTCATGCCGTCCAGGCGAAGGTTGGTGCTCAAGACTTCTCCTCCGCGGTCCCGTGCGTATCGGTGACGCGTACCAGGACCTTTCCGTAGTTGTTGCCGGCGAACAGGTCCGCGAGCGCGTCCGGGAAGGACTCGATGCCCTGGCGGATGTGGGTGTCGACGTGCAGGGTGCCCGCCCTCAGCAGCGCGCTGATCTCGGCCCGCGCCCGGCCGAACACGTCCGCGTGGTCGAAGACGAGGAAGCCGGTCATGGTCGCCCGCGCGACGAGGAGTTCCATGTAGTTGGAGGGGCCGGCCATGGCGGCCTCGTTGTACTGCGAGATGGCGCCGCACAGCGCGATCCGGGCGCCCCGGGCGAGGTTCGCGAGCGCCGCTTCGAGCACCGGGCCGCCGACGTTGTCGAAGTACACGTCGATCCCGCCGGGCGTCGCCGCCGCGACGTCGGCGCCGAGTGTGCCGGACCGGTGATCGACGCACGCGTCGAACCCCAGGACTTCGACGACGTACCGGCACTTCTCGGGTCCGCCTGCCACGCCGACGACCCGCGCTCCGCGGGCCTTGGCGAGCTGCCCCGCGACCGAGCCGACCGCGCCGGCGGCACCACTGACGAGAACGGTGTCGCCGGATCGCATGGCTGCGACGGCATGCAGGCCGATCCATGCGGTGAGTCCGGGGACGCCGAGCACGCCCAGGCAGGACGGGAGGTCCTGATCCGCGACCTCTCCGAGCACGAGCAGGCCTCGCGCGGCGACGGTGGCATGGCTGCGGACTCCGAAGTCGCCGGTGACGACCGAGCCGACCGGGCACCGATCGGCTCGGGAGACCAGGACCCGGCCGATGCCGGCCGCGGGCACCAGGTCGCCGACCTCGACCGGTTCCCGGTAGGTGCGGGCTCCGCCGACCCAGGCCCGCATGGCCGGATCGACCGAGATGTAGAGCACCTCGACGGTCACTTCATCCGGGCCGGGGGCGGCGACCGCAGCCCGGTCGATGGTCCAGTCCGCCGCGACCGGCAGACCGGCGGGGCGTCGGGCGAGCCGGACCTGGCTGCTGGTCCCGGTCTCCCGGGCGGGCGCGCTCACCATGGCATGGTGATTCCGCCGTTGGTGCGCAGAGTCTGCCCGGTGACGAACGCGGAAGCGTCGCTGACCAGGTAGTGGATCTGCGAGGCGATGTCCTGCGGACCGCACAGCTCCCGCAACGGCGACTTGCGACGCCACCATTCGAGGTAGGCCACGCGCTCCTGTTCGGCGTCGTCACCGGCGATCCGTCCCAGTGACAGATCGCTCGGCACGAAGCTCGGGGCCACCGCGTTGACCCGGACCCCGACGGCGGCGACCTCCACGGAGAGCACCCGGGTCAGCATGCTGATCGCGGCCTTCGCGACCGCGTAGGCACCGACGGTGGGCGGGTGGATGTCGACCGCTTCGGACGACATGTTGACAATGGCCCCGGCGCCCGCCGGCCGCATCACCGACATCGCCGCACGGCACCCGTTGAGGGTGCCCATCAGGTGGGTGTCGAAGATCCGGTCGAACGCGTCGTCGGTCATCTCCGCGACGGTCTGTGGCGTGCCGGCGATGCCGGCGATGTTGCACCAGATGTCGAGGCGGTCGCGGTCGGCGAGGACACCGTCCGCGACCGCCTGAACCGCAGCGGCATCGGTGACGTCGAGCGCGACCGGGTGGGCCCCGGCGAGCGGGTCGGTTACATGGGCGGCCGCATCGAGCGACAGATCGGTGGCAACGACGTGCGCCCCTGCCGAGACCAGGGTCTCGACGACGGTGCTGCCGATGACTCCGCCGGCGCCCGTGACGACAGCGGTCCGGCCGGTCAGGTCCCACCGATCGTGGCCTGTTCCGTGGTAGCGGATTATCGATTCTTCATTCATAATTGATTCTAGCGTAGATGCTCGTCTTCCTGTCGTCAATGCATTCGAGGGCCTCATGGACATCGCCACACATCCTCTGATCGGTACCTGGTCCCTGCTCTCCTACGAGGTGCGCGGGTCCGATGGCTCCGTGCGCCGTCCGCTGGGCGCGAACCCGGCCGGGCTCGGCATCTACACCGCGGAGGGCCTCGTCTCGGCCCAGCTCATGCGTCCCGGACCGCGGACCGACGACCGCCGGGACTACGTCGCGTACGCCGGCCGCTGGACCTGCGACGGGACCTCGGTCTCACATCACGTCGACCTCGCTCTGCACGACGACTGGGTCGGAACCACACTGGTTCGGACGTTCACCCTGCAATCCGGACGACTGGTCCTCGAACCGCCGGCGACCGAACGGGACGGAGTCACGTTCCAGCCGGCCCTGACCTGGGGCCGGGCGGAGACGTCGTGATCCGCCCGGCCCCCATGGAGGTGGACCTGGTCGTGCCGCCCGGCGGCGCATCCTGACCTGAGCGATCCTCAAAGCGGAGCGAACGGCACCGAGACCGCCGACGGATGGCGGGAATTACGCAGCACCTCGTAGCGACCGCCGACAAGCGTCAAGGTCTGCGGCAACGTCGGCTGGAGGTGCGGCGCGTCAGTGCTGGACACCTGGATGCGCAGCCGGTGCCCCGCTTCGAGGGTCGCGAAGGTGGGAAACAGCTCGACGTCGTACCGGGTGACGAGGCCGGGTTGCACGGGCTTCGCCGAGGACGCCGTGGCTGGGTGGAAGGGCAGCACCAGTCGTCCGTCGAGGAACCAGCTCCGCTTCTTGTCCACGGCACGTTGAGACCCCAGCAGCGCACCGGAGGTGAGCGGGCGGGAACGGCCGTCGGGGCCGACGTCGTCGACGGTGGCGACGAGTTGGCTCTCGTCGGTGCTGCTGGTCAGGTACAGCCGGGCGGCGATCGGGCCGGCGATGCGTCGCGCCTTGCCGAACGCGGCGGTCGTATAGGTGAGGACGGCCGGCCCGGTCTGCGCCGCACGGTCGTCGGTGTTGCACTGCCACCCGGCACCGAGCTGGTCCAGCACCGTGCTCGGCAGGCCGCCGAGCCACTGATCGGTCGAGCGGGAGCAGGCAGAGCCGTCGGCGGGGCTCCAGATGAGCTTGTCACGACCGGTTGCCATGGGTGGGCGGCCCGGAGTCAGACGGCCGTCGTTGCGCGACGGTGCGGTTCCGGTCCTGCCCGCGCCGAAATAGTAGGTACTCACGCCGGTGGCCGGAACCGGATAGGTCGGCCAATCGCTGTGCGTTCCGGTGGTGGCGTCGATGACGTGCAGGGGCGTGCGGGTCCGGTCGATTCCCGTGGACCGGCCCTTGAGCCACCTGTCGTACCAGGCGATCTGGAGGTCTTGGACGTCCAGCGCCGCGAAGTCGACGTGGGTCCATGGGCCGAGCAGCAGCTGGTAGCGTCCCGTCACTTGTTGCTGGGCCGCCATCGGCTTGTGCACGGGCCGGCCTGCCCAGGCGTTCTGCAGGCCCGCGAAGTTGAGAGGCTCGCCGCGCTGGAAGATGTCGAACGCGCCACCGACCAGGTAGGCGGGGATCCCGTTGGCGACGATCTTGTCCAGGACCCCGCGCGGCGAGCGGCCCCGCCAGTACGCGGAGTCGGTCGTGCGGTTGCCGGTCAAGGCCATGTCCGCGATCAGCGCGGCGTTGTAGTTGACGTCCCCGAGCAGATTGCGGAGCAATGACCGAAGGGCTGCCGGGGCTATGGCCGGGTCATTGAGCGCTTCGATGACTGGGCCGGTGAGGTTCTGCGAGGGAAGGAGCCCCAGGAGCCAGACGGAGAGAAAGGAGAAGTCAGGAATGCTGCCCATGGTGACGACGTCTCGGTAGAGGTCATGAGCGGCTGCGACCGGGAAGATCGCCTTCAACGGTGAGTGAGGCCCTACGGCGCCCGCGATGAGCAGTTGATTGGTGCCCAGGTACGAGCCGCCGATGAGCCCGACGGCTCCGCTGGCCCCCTGGAGTCTCGATACCCAGCCGACAAGACGAACCCCGTCGGACACTTCCGCGGGAGCGAAGATCTGGAAGTCGCCCTCGGAGAGGCCGGTTCCACGGATGTCCGCGATGACCTCGATGTAGCCACGATGCACGAGATGGGTGTCGATGGCGTAGTTGTTCTTGCCGTACGGCGTCGTCGTGAGCAGGACCGGGAACTTCCCGGCCGCGGTCCTGCTGGTTCCGAGGACGGCCGGCCGGACGATGTCGACGCGCAGCTTCGTACCGTCGGCCATCCGGACTGCGACGTTGCGTTGCAGGTTGTGGCCGTAGCGTTCGGGGCCCGGCTGCTCTCCTGTGTGGAGCCCGGTCGTGGTCGCGCCGGCGGCGGTGGTCGCCGTGCGTGTCGCGGCGGCGTCGTGCACCACGGTGTCCTGCGCGCGGGTCGGCTGCGCGATGGCGAGGAACATCAACACCGACGCGAGGACCATCGGGACCGCGGCAACGGGGCGCAGAACCACCCGACGTGCGTGAAGGCCGGTCATCCGGTGATCCCCGCTTCCTTGCCCGGTACGTAGGCGGCGTGCAGTTCGTCCATCCGGCCGCGCAGTTCTTCGGCAGGCCCCTCCATCACGACTTCGCCCTGCTGGAGGACGTATCCGCGCTGGGCGAGGTCGAGCGCGGCCTTGACGTGCTGCTCGACGACGAGCACCGCGATGCCGCGTTCGGCAGCCGCCGTACGAACGAGCTCGACGAGCTGGGTGACGACCACCGGCGCCAGGCCCATGGTCATCTCGTCGATCAGGAGCACGCTGGGCTGCGAAGCGAGCGCTGCGGCGAGCGCCAGGATCTGCTGCTCTCCTCCGGAGAGCAGCCCCGCCCGACGGTCCGCCAGCCGTTGCAGCGCCGGGTAGTCGTCGAGCAACGGGTCGCCACGTCGCCGTGACCGGGCACGCAGCCAGAGGTTCTCGCGGACGGTCAGCCCGGAGAAGAGCCCGCGGCGCTCAGGCAGGTATCCGAGTCCCCGCTTGCCGGCTTCGGCCGTGCTCCGCACCTGATGTCCATGGACCTCGACCTCGCCTCCGAGGGGGTGCAGTACACCGGCGACGGTGTCGAGGGTGGTCGTCTTCCCCGCCCCGTTGGGCCCGATCAGCGCAACGATCTCGCCCGGCTCGACCGTGAGGTCGAGGGAACGGGTGACCGGGACGCCGTTGTGCCCGGCGCTGAGCGACGTGAGACTCAGGGCGGCGGTCATCGGGACTCCTGGGGGGTGCGGTCGGTGCTCTCGAAGCCGGATGGTCCGCCCCCGTGGACGGCCGGTTCGGTGCTGTCGGTCCCGACGTAGGCGGCCAGCACCGCCGGGTCGGCGGCAATGTCTCCGGGCGGGCCATGCGCGATCACCCGGCCGAAGTCGAGCACCGTCACCTCGTCGCAGATGCTCATCACGAGGGGGAGGTCGTGCTCGATGAGAAGGATTCCCACGCCCGTCCCGGCGATCGCGCGGAGCCGGCGACCGAGCTGGGCGCTCTCCTCGGAGTCGAGGCCCGCGGCCGGCTCGTCCGCGAGCAGTACCAGCGGTGCCGAGGCCAACGCCCGTGCTACGCCGACCAGTTTGAGCTGCCCCGTCGACACCTCGCCGGCGCTGCGGTGGGCGAGCTCCGCGATGTCCAGGAGGTGCAGTGCCGCGGCCGCTTGCTGCCCGTCGCTCCGGGCCCGGCCGAAGAGATCGCGCAGCAGGTCGCCGTGCCTGCCGGGATCGGAGGCGACGAGCAGGTTCTCCAGCACGGTGAGGTCGGTGAAGATCTCGCCCGCCTGCCAGGTGCGCGCCAGCCCGGCCTGCTGGCGACGGTGGGTCGCCCGGCCGTCGAGGCTTCGGCCGTCGAGCCGTACCTGGCCGGTGTGGGCGGCGAAGCCCGTGATCGCGTCGACGGTACTGGTCTTGCCCGCGCCGTTGGGGCCGATCAGCCCATGAATCGTGCCCGGCTTCAGGACCAGGCCGAGGTTCTGGACCGCGGTCACGCCGCCGTAGGACACCGAGAGGTCGTGGATCTCCAGGGCGGGCCGGGTCGATCGGTCGCGTCGCGGGAGTTGCGCGGCGGCCGGGACCGGCCGTTCGGTGGCGCGGCGAGGGCGGCCGATCCGGTTGCGGACCCATCCGATCTGGTCGGCGAGGGCGCCGACGGCCCCCCTGGGCTGGGAGATCGAGGCCAGGATCAGGCCCAGCCCGCCGACGACGTCGTAGAACGACCCGACGTCGAGGAAGCGCTGGAGGATGACGTAGCCGAGCCCCTGGGGCGCGAAGAAGCCCGCGAACAGAGCACCGCCCACGCTGGTGATGCCGCCGAGGAACGCGTAGAGGAGGTAGGTCAGACCCGTGAAGAAGTTGAAGCCTCCGGCCGAGACGGTCCCGCGGCTGTAGGCGAGGAGGGCGCCGGCGATACCCGCCAGGAAGGCCGAGAGCGCGAACGCCCACATCTTGGTGCGCGCGACGTCGATGCCGACCGATGCTGCGGCACGTTCGTTCGATCGCACCGCAAGCAGACGGCGCCCCGATCGGCCGGCGATGACCCGGGCGACGAGCCAGATGCACGCGACCAGGAACACCAGCACAGTGATGACGAAGGCCGGCCGCGCATAGTCGCTGCCGGACTGCATCGACAGATCGAGCGGGCCGATGGCCGGTCCGTCGAGTGCCGCGCTGCCGGGCTCGGCCTGGATGTGCTGGAGGACCAGCTTCTCCACCGCGATGGCGCCGGCGAGGGTCACGACCGCGAGCTGCGCGCCGCGGATGCGGAGCGCCGGCAGTCCCGCCAGTACGCCGGCCAGCGAGCCGGCCGCGGCCGCGACCAGCACGCTCAGCGGGAACGGCAGCTCGTGGGTCACCCGCACGAGGGCGAACGCGGCGACACCCGCCACCCCCGCCTGGCCGAGCGACACCTGGCCGACAAGGCCGATCAGGACGACGAAACCGAGCGCGATGATGGCGAAGATCATCGAGAGCACCAAGCCGCTGCGGTCATCGGCGCCGAGGGCGAAGGTGAGTGGTACCACGATCAGGACGCCGATGCCGATGCCCTTCCACGTGGCCGAGCGCCGCAGTACGGCGGGCAGCCTGGCCCCTGCGATGTAGCCGCGGCCGGGCAGGCTGCGCCCGGCGAAGACGAGCATCGCCACGATGACGATGAACGGCAGTGATTCGGTGGTGCCGGCCGGAATGGCATCGGGCCACCAGGGCTGCAGCTGCCAGTAGGTGAACAGGGACTCGAGAACGCCGAGGCCCACGCCGGTCGCGGCCGCGACCAGGACGCTGGTCATCCGGCCGACAAGCATCGCGGCCAGGCCCGGAGCGACCAGCAATGCGGCGTTGCCCGGATCTAGGCCGGTGATGGGGCTGGCGAGCGAGATCAGCAGGGCCGGGATGCCGGCGCCGACAGCCCAGGTCATCAGCGACAGCCGGTCGGCCGACCAGCCGGAGAGGGTCAGAGCAGTGGTTCCGTCCACGCTCGCACGGGTGGCCAGGCCGACCAGGGTCCAGCGGAAGAACGCCGCGACAGCGAGCGCGATGACGACGGTGACCGCCAGCATCCACAGCCGGTCCTCGGAGAATTCGAGCCCTCCCAGGGTGAGCGGGTCGGTGGGCAGGATCGGGTCCGTCTCACGGCCGCCGTCGCCGAAGCGCCGGACAATGAGCGCGTTCAACAGCGTGAGCAGGCCGACCGATGCCGTGATGCGAGCAACGATGGACGCGTCACGCAGCGGCCGGAAGATCAGGAGGTGCGTGAGCATCCCGATGATCACTGACGATGCGACACCGAGCGCCAACGCGACCGGCACCGGCTGGGGGCCGCCGAGCGAGACGCTGTCGGGGATGATCAGGACCGGGAACACCAGCCTGCCGGTGGTGGTCAGTTCCTGGAAGGTGAAGGCTCCCCACAGGGCGATGCCGGCCTGGGCGAAGCTGATCACGCCCGAGCCCTTGAAGACGGTGACCAGACCCATGCCAAGACCGGCGTACACCGCTCCCGACGCAAGTCCGAGAATCGCGAAGAGAAGAATCTGCGTCATGAACTCGGTCCCGTCCTACTTCACTTGGTGACGTCGAAGAACGATCCGCCGACCATCTCGAAGCCGCCCTTGCCGTCGGCCTCGAGCTGGGCCATCCGGGTGCCGCACGACCCGCCGTCGGGAACCGGTCGCCTGGTGCAGTCGACTCCTGACTGGCCGAGGAAGACATCGCCCTTGAAGCCCTTCACAGCGGTGCCTGCGGTGGCGGCCGTGACCTCACCGCTCAGACCTTTGACCGCCTCCGCGAACGTGGTGACGTCGGAGAATCCGTAGATGGCGAAGGAGTCGATGGCGGCGGCGGAGCCGTCGGCCTTCATGGCCTTCTTGTAGGTGTCGATGTCCTGCTTGGTCTTCGCCGGCGCGGTCGCCTCGGCCGTCGGCGGCACCAGGACGGCGAGCGAGATGACGCCCTTGGCGACGGCGCCGAGTTCGGAGGCGAAGTCGGTGCAGTTCACGACGAAGAGGTGGCCCTTGTAGCCGAGTTGGCGGGCGGTCTTCACGCCGTTGGTGCACGCGGCCTCGTTGCCGCTGATGTAGATGGCGTCAGCACCCTTGGCCTTGGCCGCGGTGACCGCTGCGGCGAAGTTCGGCGATCCGGGGTTGTACGCCGTCAGGCTCGCCTTCATCCCCATCGCGCCGGCCGCTGCGCCGACGTTCCTGCTCAGGATCTTGAGCATCTGCGGGCCGGGGTCGGCACCGACGATGACGAGGTTCTTCGTACCGAGCTTGTCGAGTGCCTTGAGGGCAGCGGGGAAGCTCAGACTCCACGGGACGGAGGTCAGGTTCGCGTCCGGGCTGACGTCGACACCTTGGACAAGGGTGGTTGCTCCGGACACCGGGATGCCGGCCTTCTTGAGCGGTGCCAGCTTGGCGTCGGCTGTGGGGTCGAAACCTTCGAGACTGACGACTGCCTTCTTGGAGATGAGTTCCTGGGCGCAGGCGATGGTGCTTTCGGCGGTGCCGTTCGCCTTGCAGACGACGAGTTCGAGGGGGCGGCCGTTGACGCCGCCGTTCTCGTTGACGTATCTGATGGCCGCGGAGGCGCCGACGCTCACGTCCGGGTAGGTCAGGGGCCCCTGTTCGGCGTTGATCAAGCCGACGACCACGGGGTCGCCCTTGAGACCGGCGGACCGGTCGGCGGCGTCGTCGGACCCACCGCCGGAGCCACAGGCGGCGAGGGCGGCGGCGAGGGCGAGGGCGGCGACCGCGACGCGTGCGCGACGACCGATCGACGGTCCGGACGGTGCCCCGGACGGGGACTTCGCGAGCGTCATATCCATGTCCTTGTCGACGATGTTGAACATAATCGATTATTTTTCGCCCGCACCTCACCCACGACGAGGCAAGGACTTGGTGGGGTCAGGCCGGCCGGGTACGGCCGAGGTGGCGCAGCAGTGCCTCGATGACGACTTCAGGCGCGTCCTCCTGGGGGGAGTGACCTGCGCCGGCGATGACGACGAGTTCTGCGCCGGGGATCATCGAGGCGAGCCGCTGTGCGGGCTCGCGAAGTCCGGCATCCGTTTCCCCGACCACGATCGTGGTCGGGAGATCCAGAGTGCCGAGACCATTCACCGGCGGGAACGAGTTAAGTTCGCGGGCCAGTGCGTCGAAGGCCTCGACATCGGTGGCAGCGAGTCTGGTGATCATTCGGGCGGCGACGTCGTCAGCCGGACCGCTCATTCCCTCCTGGGCGCGCAGGAAGTCGACGACGAGCTGAGCCACGACGCCCATGCCGGACGCGCGCCCCACAGCGGCGATCTCGGCGACCTGTCCGGGGACCTGGAACTCGGGAGCCCCGGCGGTGTCCATCAGGACCAGGGAGGTGAGTTCGTCCGGGTGGGCGACGGCATGGATCATCGCGACCACCCCGCCCATGGAGTGCCCGACGAGATCCACCCGCTCGGTGCTGAACTCGGCATGGGCCCACGCGAGCACCCGGCCGAGATCGGAGACGAGCCGGTCGATGGTGTAGGAACCCGCGGGGCCATGGTCGCTCCCACCGTGGCCGCGGTGGTCGTAGGTGATGACCGTGCGATCGGCGGCGAGGTCTGCGGCGACCGGATCCCAGTCGGTGAGTGCGCCGGTGTATCCGTGAACCAGCACCAGCGGACGTCCGCCGCCATGGCGGCGGTACTGGATCCGGAGTTCGATGCCGTCGTCGGTCCTGACGGTTGCCGCCTCGGGTGCGCCGGTCATCGGCCCGCCTCCGCGGCGCATGGGTGCAGTGCGCCGGCCAGGGCCTCGACCACGATGGCGTGATAGCGGGCCGCGGGCTCGGGGATGAGCGTCTCGAAGCGCTGGGATCCGTGGAGCTGCCCGAGCCAGAGATGATGGGTGACCGGTACACCGGCCGCCTCGAGGCGGCGGGCGTAGTGCTCCCCGCCTGCCCTGAGCGGGTCGTACTCGGCCGTCATGACGAGGGCCGGTGGCAGGCCCTGGAGATCCGCTGCGAGGCCGGGCGACGCCAGCGGGTCGTCGGCCCGGTGGGGCGGCCTGATATAGAGGTCCGCCGCCTGCGCCATCCCGTCGACCTGGAGGGGAGCCCCCTCCGGATCGATCCGGACGAGGGACTCCGGCCGGAGATCGACTGCGGGAACCTCCAGGACCTGCAGCAGGATCTCCGGACCATGGTTGTCCCTGGCCAGACGGGCGACCGCGGCCGCGAGTCCGCCACCGGCACTGGCGCCGCCAAGGGCGATCCGGTCTGCGTCCACACCGAGTTGTGCGGCGTTGGCGTGCACCCAGAGCAACGCCGCATAGCAGTCGTCCACCGGTCCCGGAAACGGATTCTCGGGGGCGAGACCGTAGTCGACCGAGATGACGACGCAGTGCGCGTCCCTGGCGATCCGGCCGCACGGTACGTCGAAGAGCTCGGCCTCACCGGCCCAGAAGCCGCCGCCGTGCAGGTAGAGGTAGCCCGGGAGCACTTCATCGGCGCGCGGGCGGTAGACGCGAACGGCAACTTCGGGCCCGTCGGTGCGCGTGGCGGTGTGCTCGGTAACGGCGATCCCATCGGCCGGCGGTCCGTAGAGCGGAATCACGGCCGACCGGTGGGCGGCGTGTGCCGCCGCCCGGAAGTCGTTGATGAGGTCGGGGGACAGCTCCGCCCCGCCGGCCTGTTGGGCCTGGTGGAGCGGCAGCAAGGGCTCGAGAAGCGGCAAGAGAGGGACCTTTGTGTGCAGGGTCTGGTGACGTGGCAAACCCTGCACCACAAGAATCTGCAATGCAATAGATAGTCGATTATTTGCTTTCTATCGGCTCATCCTCCAGGCGATGAGGCTGGACCGGAACCACGTACGCCAGCCGTGCGCCTCCCACAGATGGGGCTGGATCGCGAGTGCGTCGGCGTGGGAGTCCCAGTCGCCCGTGCCGCTCCAGGCGACCTCCGCGATGCTCGCCAGTCGCGGCAGCAGCAGGAAGCCGAGGTCGTCGATGTCGCGGACGGTTTCCGACCACAGCGCCGCACCGACTCCGCCGATGTTCATCGCTCCGGACCGTGGCGCCATGGCAGCCGGGTCCCATCGGTAGGCCGTACTCACCGGGGCGGGAGTGTAGGCACGCAGGCCGAGCCGGGCGCGCCGCTCTTCCTGCCCGGGGTCGAGGCCGGGTTCGGCGTACGGGCGGTCGAGGTAGGCGTGCGCCGCCGGGGACGAGATCACCGGGGCTCCGGCGGCCAGCGCCGAGGCGAGGTCGCCATCGCTTCCGGCAAGCGATGCCTCCATCGCCGCCAGCACCTCGGGAGCGAGTGCACGCTCGACCACGGCGCGGTCGGTGTCGACGACCATCCAGTGCTGGATGACGTCGTCGGCGCCCAGTCCGGCGCGCGCCGCTTCCTGCCAGCCGACGGGGCGCCGGCCGGCGTCACGGATGACGGCGCGGGCGTGACGCACCACCGCGGCGAAGAGTTCGTCGGGCATGCCGAACGTCTCGTCACCGCCGATGTGGACGTGGCGTCCGCGCGTCATGGCGGCCACCTGCCTCAACACCTGATCGAGGATCGCGAGCGCCCCGGGTCGCGTGGGGTCGAGCCAGCCACCCCGGTCCGGCCCGCAGGCCGGAAAGGCGCGCAGCAGGGCGGCGCAGTGGCCGGGGAGATCGATCTCGGGGACGAGCGTGATACCGCGGCCCTCGGCGTACTGGACGAGGCCGTTCCAGTCCTCGACGCTGTAGTGCTCCGCGTTCTCGGTGAGCTCCGGGAGTCCGGGGATCTCGATACGCCAGCCCTGGTCGTCGGTCAGGTGGAGGTGCAGGACCGAGAGCCGGTACAGGGCGGCGAGATCGACGATCCGCTTCACATCGGCGGGCGCGATGAAGGTGCGCGCCACGTCAAGAGTGAGGCCCCGCCACGAGAAGCGCGGCCCGTCCTCGATGAGAATGCCGGGAAGCCGCCCCGGCGTACCCCGGACCGCCGCGTCCGCGAGCAGGTGCCGCACGGTCGTCAGCGCATGCCTCGCCCCGGCGCCGTGAGTCGCTTCGATCACGATGCCGTCGCGGTCCACGGTCAGCGTGAACCGCTCATCGACATCATGGGCCGGCACAAGGCCGCGCGCTGCCGGTATCCGCACCGGGAGCTCGGCGACGTGCCGGACTTCGATGGCCGGTCCGCCACTGGGCCGGCCCGCGACGGGGAGGGTGCCGTCACTCCCGACGTCACGGCGGAACTGCTGACCGAGGTGGCGCCACCCGTCGGGCGCCAGCATGCGGTCCAGTGACCACGGGGTCAGTGTCGGCCCGGGGCCGGACACCCGGACCCACTGCGGTCGCGGAACCACGCCGAGCGTTGCACTCATCCCGCTTCTCGTCATGGCCGGGTCCCGACCCGGTGGACGATCCCTGCGCGACCCAGGGACCGTTTGCGAACCTCGTCGGGCCCGTCCGCAAAACGCGGCGACCGTGCAGCCGCGGACAGGCGTGCGGTCAGACAGTCCTTGGTCCCGACACCCGACCGGTCCAAGAAGGCGTGTACTGAGATGGTGAACAAGCCATGGTCGAGGCCTGCTTGGTAGCGCTCGCGCAGCATCAGGGCCCTGTCGCCTGGAGGTTGATGAGACCCTCACGAGCCTAGCTCATTATTGATTCTTGATGAGATACTCGATTGTTAGAGCCGGCCTGCCCGGCTCGATGGCGGTAGACCTGCCGGCCCAAGCGCCGGGAAGCGAGCCCTGAAACAGTCGGTGATCTTGGTGGAGTAAGTGCCCCTGCAGGGAGCGGCCGCCCGGGCCACACAGCAGAAGGCCGGCCTCGGGGTGCGTCGTGACCGGCTGCCGGAGCCTTCATCTGCGCCATGGAGAAGACCGGGAAAAGGTCGAGCTCATCAACGTGGGGATGAAGTGGGGATGAAGCAGTGGGGAGGAGGTTCGGCTGACCAATGTCGGACGAACATGTTGTCCTGCGGGTTACTCTCGACGGTCACGACATCGATACCGAAGGGATGTCATGGGCGGCGACCCGCTTCTCAAAACCCTGGTCGCCAGAGCCTTCAGACAGTTGCGCCGGCGTTCTCGGCAACCTGATCGGGCAGGACGACCGGAACAGACTCACGACTCCTCCTGACCCCGCCACAGGCCTCGCTGGGCGAGGGTCTCGATCAGCGCGTCGCCGCCGCTGAGTATGTGGTCAACCATGAGGGTTCGGGCGCGACGGGCGTCTCTGTTGCGCAGGGCCACGACGATCTGCGGATGGTCGTCGCTGGTGTGCTCCACCTGGCCTTCAATGGCCACGTAGAAGGTATTCGACAGGTGCTTGACGACCGAACCGAGCAGCAGCGCGAGCCGGTGCGAGCCGGCCACCATGTTGACCGTCCGGTGGAATTGGTGACCCAGGACGGCGAGGGCTCGGCCGTCGTCCGTGCCGACAGCCACCTTGTACCTTTCACAGATCGCGTCCAGCTGCGCGATCTCGGCGGGCGTGATCGCCTTCGCCGCCCGAGCCACCAGCTCACCCGCAAGAGTCGCCTGTGCCCAGAAGAGATCCCGAACGTCCTGGCGGGTGAAGGGCTCCACGACGAAGCCCTTGCGGGGCACGAGCCTGACGAAGCCCTCGCTGCGCAGCGCCAGGAGCCCTTCGCGGACAGGAGTGTTGCTCACACCTACCGCCTCCGCGATGGGCTCCATGCGGAGAAAATCGCCCGGGCGCACCTCCCCGGAGATGATCATTTCGCGCACGTAGGAGGCAACTTCCTCCGGAAGCTGCTGCCGGGCGCCACGCGCGTTCGCTCTGATCGCATACGGGTCCGACATGCGCCACCCCTCACATCCCCAGTACAATACTAAATATATTGTACGTCACAATCTATTCGCCTCGATCGAGGGCAGCCTTCATGGCACCGCCCGGGTGGCCGGTAGGTCAGACATCCCGCCGACCACCGATACGGAGGTCATCCCCGGCGGCTGTGCGTCACCACATGACTCATGCACTGCACGGCGCGGTCAGGCTCGCTGTACGTCGGGACCCCGGCCCTCAGGAGTTCCAGCCGCGGCCGTCCGCTGCCCCCGGTCCAGGCGACCAGGAAGGGCTTCTCCGTACTGCGGTACGCCTTGGTCAGGATCTCGACGATCTCGCCGGAGCCCTTGTCCGCGTTGCCGAGCACCACCAGGACAGCATCGGTGTCGTCGTTCTCGTTGACGACCCGCAGCGAGTGCACCAGCAGCGACCGGTCGTTGATCATCGCCCCGGTCATGTCGATCGGGTTCTTGACCGCGCCGAAGTACGGGAGTTCACCGGCGAGGGCATCCCGGTCCGCATCGCTCGCCCACGTGTCCACCTGCAGGCCGAGCTCGACCGCCCGGTCAGCGGCCAGGGCACCCGCGCCACCGCTGAGCGTGACGATGGTCAGCCGGCTCCCCTCGGCGCGGCGCCCGTCAGCGAAGGCGAGGGCGGCGTCCGACAGCGCTTCCATGCTGCGGACCCGGATCGCGCCCTCGGCGACACTGGCCGCTTCGAACTCCGCATCGTCCCCCGCGACGCTGCCTGTGTGCGCGGCGACAGCCCGGGCCCCGGCCTCGCTGCGCCCCGACTTCAGCAGTACGAGGGGCTTGTCGTGGGCCTTCGCGGACCTGGCGAGGCCCCGCAGTGCCTCCAGATCCTTGACACCCTCGATGTGTCCGAGGAGAACGTGCACATCGTCCGCATCGACCAGTGCCGACAGCACCTCGGGGACCGTGACGTCGGCTTCGTTGCCGGTGTTGCCGAAGTACGTGACACCGAGGCCGAGGCTGTTCATCGTGCTGTAGGTAAAGGTGCCGACCGCGCCGCTCTGTGAGACCAGGGCGATCGGCGAAACCGGCCGCTCGCTCTCGTCGTCGAAGGCCGTGGAGAAGGTGGCGAAGGCCCGGTGGGCCAGCGCGAAGGTGCCCAGGCAGTTCGGGCCGACCACGCGCATCCCGGCGCGGGCCGCGATATCCGATATCTCCTGCTGCTCGGGGTGGCCCTTCTCACCGATCTCCGAGAAGCCGGAGGCGAAGACGGTGACGGCTCCGACACCGGCGTCCGCGCACTCCCGTACCGCGTCCACGACCGCGGGCGCCGGGACCACGACGATCGCCAGGTCCACCGGGCCGGGCACCTCCCCCACCGAGGCGAATGTCTTCACGCCCTGGACCTCGCTGCGACGTGGGTTCACCGCGTACAGGTCGCCCTTGTAGCCGAACTTCTTCAGGTAGGCCAGCGGGCGGCCCGACAGCTTGTCCGGATCGGAGGAGGCGCCCAGCACCACGACGCTGCGCGGCCGGAAATACAGGTCGGCAACCGAGCGGGTCATGAGTGGGCCTCCGGGCGGAAGACCGGCTTGCGGCGCTCACGGTGGGAGGCGACGCCCTCACGGACATCGGGCCCCCCGAAGCCGAGGAACTCCAGGCCCAGCGAGGCATCGAAGATCGGGCCCTGCTGGCGGTACCACTGATTCATCGAGTGCTTGGTCCAGCGGATGGCCTCCTGCGCACCGCCGCTGAGCTCGTCGGCGATCTTGCGGGCCTGCTCCAGCAACTCCTCCGGCGCCACCGACAGCGACACCAGCCCGGCGCTCTCCGCGTCGGCGCCGGAGATCTCCCGGCAGGTCAGCAAGAGGTATTTGGCCTTCGCCATGCCGCACAGCAGCGGCCACACCATCGCCGCGTGGTCACCCGCGGCAACGCCCAGGCGAGTGTGGCCGTCGATGATGCGGGCGTTGGCCGCCGCCACGGAAATGTCGGCCATCAGCGCGACCACCAGACCCGCGCCGACCGCCGGCCCGTGGATCGCGGAGATGATCGGCTTGGAGCAGTTGATGATGTTGTAGAAGAGGTCGCGGGACTCGCGCATGACGCGCATCCGCACGTCGTAGTCCTCGATCTGGGCGTCGATCAGGGCGAAGTCGCCACCGGCGGAGAAGGCCTTGCCCTCGCCACGGACCAGCACGGCCCGTACCTCGGGGTCGCGGTCGATGATCGGCCAGATCGCGGGGATCTCGCTGTGGGTCTCCTCGTCGACCGCGTTCAGGTTCGGACCGTCGAAGACGATCTCGAGCACGCCGGGCCGGTTCCGCTCGATGCGGAGCCGATTGAACTGACTGTAGAGGTCGGTCACGGAATGTCCTTTCGGTCGATGGCCGGCGCGTCGCCGCGCCAGGCGTTGATGAGCTCGGCCACGCCGGTCCGTGCCCCCGTGGGGACGTCGGGCTCCCGGGCGGGCGTGCGGCTGAACCGCGGGACGGGAGCGGGGTGAAGCACATCCCCGAGTTCCGTGTACAGCCCGCGGTAGGCGTTGTGCGGGTGCACAGCTGCCTCGTCGAAGTCGAGGACAGGCGTGACGCAGGCATCCGTCCCGTAGTAGGTCTCCGCCCACGCGTCACGGCTGCGGGTGCGGATCACACCGGCGATCAAGCCGCGCAGCCGCGGCCACTGGGCACGGTCCTGCTGGCCGGGCCAGTCGTCGGAGTCCACGCCGAGGTGCTTGAGGAATTCCGCGTAGAAGTCGCCCTCCAGCGCTCCGACCGCCAGATACCTGCCGTCAGCACACAGGTAGGTGTCGTAGAACGGGGCGCCGCCGTCGAGGTAGTTCGTGCCGGCCTCGTCCGAGTACATGCCAGATGCACGCAAGCCCTGGATACGGGCCGTCAGCGCCGCCACGCCGTCAACCATGGCAGCGTCGATGACCTGGCCGTTCCCGGAGGACTTCGCCTCCAGGACTGCACAGACGATGCCGAAGGCGGCGAAGGTGCCACCGCCCGCGTAGTCCCCGAGCAGGTTGATCGGCGGCATCGGCGAGCCGCCCTCACGGCCCAGCGCCTGCAGAACGCCAGACTGCGCCACGTAGTTGATGTCGTGCCCGGCCGTTTGGGACAGCGGCCCGGACTGGCCGTACCCCGTCAACCGTGCATATACCAGTGAGGGTCGGTGCCGCAGCAGCTCGTCGGGGCCCAGGCCCAGACGCTCGGTGACGCCGGGGCGGAAACCCTCGACGAACACGTCCGCCTGCGCCACGAGGTCGAGTACCGCGGCGCGGCCCTGATCGCTCTTCAGATCCACTTCGACGGTGTCGACCCCGCGGTTGGCGATGTCGTGTCCAGGATCCATGTTCTGCGTCTGCGCCAGGGCCCGCGCGGGCCGTGCGGCCGGGCGCGCGACCCTTACGACCTGAGCACCCATGTCCGCCAGCAGCATGGAGGCGTACGGTGTCGGCCCCATGCCCGCGAGCACCACGACCCTGATACCGGCCAGTGGCCCGGTTCCCGTGCCCATCTTCGTCACCTCCGCTCGAAGACGGCCGTCAGCCCCTGCCCGCCACCGATGCACATGGTTTCCAGCGCGTAGCGGCCCTGCCTGCGGTCGAGTTCGCGAAGCATGGTGGTAAGGATCCGCACACCCGTCGCGCCGACGGGATGGCCCAGCGAGATGCCCGAGCCGTTGACGTTGAGGCGCTCGAAGTCCGCCTCGCCGAGCCCCCATGCCTTGGTGACGGCCAGGGCCTGGGCAGCGAAGGCCTCGTTGAGCTCGATGAGGTCCATATCGGCCAGAGACACACCCGCCCGGGCCAGGGCCTGTTCGGTCGAGGGCACCGGGCCGATGCCCATGCGGCTCGGCTCCACGCCCGCCGCGGCCCAGCTGACCACCCGGCCGAGCGGGCGCAGACCCAGCTGTTCGGCCTTCTCCGGCGTGGTGACCAGACAGGCGGCGGCGCCGTCGTTCTGGCCGCTGGCGTTGCCGGCGGTGACGGTGGCCTCCGCGTCGACCTTGCCGCGCACGGGCCGCAGCGCAGCCAGGCTCTCCAGCGACACGTCGGAGCGTGGGTGCTCATCCTTGTCGACCACCACGTCACCCTTGCGGGAGGTGACCGTCACCGGGACGATCTCCTCCTTGAACCGGCCGTCCTGCTGGGCGGCGACAGCCCGCTGGTGCGAGGTGCAGGCGAGCCGGTCCTGCTCCTCGCGGGTGACGCCGTACTCGCGGCGCAGGTTCTCCGCAGTCTCGAGCATGCCGCCCTCGACCGGGTGGAACTTGCCGCCGGAGGTGATGCGGCCACGGGCAATCCGGTCCCACATCGGGCTGGAGTCGCCGCGGAAGCCGAAGCGTCCGCCGACCACGTAGTGCTCGGCCTGGCTCATACTCTCCGCACCACCGGCGATCACCACGTCGCAGGCGCCGGTCTGCACCCGCATCGCCGCGTCCAGTACCGCCTGCAGCGCCGAACCGCAGCGCCGGTCGAGCTGTGTGCCCGGCACGGTGATCGGGAAGCCGGCATCCAGCGCGGCGACGCGGCCGATGGCCGGAGCCTCGCCGTTGGGGTAGCACTGCCCGAACAGCACATCGTCGACCTGGGCCGGGTCGATGCCCGTGCGGTTCACCAGCTCCTTCAGAACCGTGGCAGCCAGCTCCGCAGCCGACAGGCTCTTGAAGACCCCGCCATAACGGCCCACCGGCGTGCGCAGCGGCTCGCAGATGACTGCTTCGCGCATGTCGTCCTCTCTTCGTTCAGGTCCGTGAGGTATGCGAGACGGGCCCTCAGATCCCGCGCCCGCCGGTGACTTCGAGTACGGCGCCGTTGATGTACGACGCCATCGGGCTTGCCAGGAACACCACCGCGTCCGCCACCTCTTCGGGCGTGCCCGCACGCCCCATGGGCACCTCGGCCTCCTTGGAGGCGAAGATCTCCGGCTTCATGGCGAGCGTCATATCGGTGCGGATCAGACCGGGCTGGACCGCGTTCACCCGGGCTCCGGAGGGGCCGAGCTCCTTCGCGGCCGCCTTCGTCAGCCCGATCAGACCGGCTTTCGCGGCGCTGTAGTTGGTCTGGCCGGGATTACCGATCTTTCCCGACAGCGAAGACACGTTGACCACGGCACCGCTGCCCTGCTCACGGAACAACCCCGCCACCGCGCGGGTGCCCAACCATGCGCCCTTCAGGCTGACGTCGAGCACCAGGTCGAAGTCGTCGGTCGTCATCTTCGTCATGTACCTGTCGCGGGTGACGCCCGCGTTGTTGACCAGGATGTCGACGCCGCCGAACTCCTCCAGGCAGCGTGCCACCAGCTGCTCCTGGTCTCTCTCGCTGGTGACGTCGCACGCGGTGGCCAGTACCGGCGCGCCGTTCGCCCGCCACGACTCGATCGATGCGGCCGCCTTGTCAACGTCCACATCCGCGATCATGACCTTGGCACCGTGCTCCAGCAGGGCCTCGGCAATCGCCAGCCCGATGCCCTGGCCGCCACCGGTGACGATGGCGGCCTTGCCGTCGAGCATGCGGTCTTCCTTGCTCATGCGCCTCTCCATCAGTACGACTTGGGAAGACCGAGGACCTTGGTGGAGACGTAGTTGAGCACCATCTCCTGGGAGATCGGCGCCACCTTCAGCAGGCGCGACTCCCTCCAGAACCGCTCGACGTAGTACTCCTTGGCGTACGAGTAGCCGCCCAGCGTCTGCATCGCGCGGTCGCAGGCCTGGAAACCGGCCTCGCTGCCGAGGAACTTCGCCGCATTGGCCTCGGGGCCGCAGGGCTGCTCCGCGTCGTACATCTCGGCGGCTTTCATGGCGATCTGCTCGGCTGCCTGCAGACGGATCCAGGAGTCGGCCAGCGGGTGGGCCACGGCCTGGTTCTTACCGATGGGGCGGTCAAAGACGACTCGGGAGTTGGCGTACTTCACGGCCTCGTCCAGGGCCGCGCGGCCCAGGCCGATCTGCTCCATGGACACCACGATGCGCTCGGGGTTCAGACCGTCAAGAAGGTAGGAGAAGCCCTTGCCGACCTCGCCGACGACCTCGTCGTCACGGACCTCGAGGTTGTCGATGAACAGCTCGTTGGAGTCGATGGCCGAGCGGCCGAGCTTTTCGATCTCGCGGACGGTGATGCGCTCGCGGTCGAGGTCGGTGAAGAACAGCGTCATGCCGTCCATCGGCTTCTCGTCGGTCCGCGGGGAGGTGCGGGCCAGCAGAAGGATCTTCTGGGCGTTCTGGGCGTTGGTGATCCACACCTTCTGCCCGTTGATGACCCAGCCGCCGTCCTGCTTCACCGCACGGGTGGTGATGCGGGAGGTGTCGACGCCGGCGGTCGGCTCGGTCACCCCGAAGGCCATGAGCAGCTCCCCCTTGGCGATCTTCGGGAGGAACTCGCGCTTCATCTCCTCCGAGCCGTGCCGGATGATGGGGCCCGGCGGGAAGATGTAGAAGTGGATCGCCGAGGCACCGGAGGCACCGGCGCCGGAGTAGCCGATCTCGTGGAGCATGACGGCGGACTCGACGAGGCCCAGACCGATGCCTCCGTATTCCTCGGGGATCATCGCGCCGAGCCAGCCGCCTTCGGCGAACGCCTTCACGAACTCCCAGGGGTACTCGTGCTTGTCGTCCTTCTGGCGCCAGTACTCCAGGTCGAACTTGCGGGCCAGTTCTCGCGTCGTCTTACGGATCAGTTCGAGATCCGCGGGGTCCTTCTCCGTCATCGCTGTTCTCCTGCTTCGTGGTGGGGTATGTCTTCCAGCGGAGTGGCCGGATCGAGTGACGACATGTCTCCGAGCGGCAGGCCGAGGTGGCGTGCACGGATCGCGCGGCGCATGATCTTGCCGTTCTTGGTCTTGGGAAGGGTCGGCACGACGACGACGGTGGGTGCGAACGACCGGCCGACGTGGTGGACGGCTGCGGCGACGAGGTCGTCGTGATCGGTGCGGTCGGTGACGACCACGAAGGCGACGACACGCTGCCCGCGGTCGGGGTCGGGCACGCCGACCACAGCCGCTTCGGCAATTCGGACGTCCTTGAGCAGGGCCGCTTCCAGCTCGGCGGGGCCGACCCGGCGCCCCGACACCTTGATCGTGTCGTCGGAGCGTCCGTGGAGCCGCCAGGTCCCGTCGGCGTCCACGCTGGCCAGATCGCCGTGGTGCCACACCTTCGGCCATCGGTTCCAGTACGTCTCCAGGTACCGGGGGCGGTCCCGCCAGAAGGCGTGGGTCATACCGGGCCAGGTGTTGTGGACGACCAGTTCGCCCATTTTGCCGGTGACCTGCTCACCGATGTCGTCGAGGACAGCGACGTCCATGCCGGGCAGCGGACCGTTGAAGGCTGCCGCCTCGCTGGCGAGGAAGGGGTAGGTGACCAGAATGCCGCCGCCGGTCTCGGTGCCCCCGCTGTAGTTGACGATGGGGCGGGTGCCTCCGCCGACGGTCTCGAACAACCACTGCCAGGTCGACTCGTCCCAGGTTTCACCCGTGGAGGCGAAGGAACGCACGGTGGGCAGGTCCGCGACGTTCCCGCCGCCGGCGTTCTTCACCGCGCGGGCGGCCGTGGGCGCGATGCCCTGGAAGGTGACGTTGTTGCGCCGGGCGATGTCCCACAGCCGGTCGGGGCCGGGGTGGGTCGGCACCCCTTCGGTGAACACCACTGTGGCGCCCAGCTGCAGCCCGCCCATGATCAACAGCGGACCCAGCATCCATCCCATGTCCGCGATCCACGCGATCACGTCGTCCTCATGGATGTCGAAGCCGTAGGCGAAGTCGACCGCCGCCTTGACGGCGAAGCCGGCATGCGAGTGCACGATGCCCTTGGGCGCGCCCGTCGTCCCGGAGGTGTAGATGAGCGTCAGCGGATCCTGGGCCTCGGCATCGACGGTTTCGACCGGCGCCGGGCTTGCCGGAAGGTCGTCCCAGTAGACGTCGCGGCCCGCCTGCATGTCGGTGCCGTCCCCGAGGTGCTGCACCACGACGACTCTGCGCACCGACGGCGCGTCCTTCAGCGCCTCGTCGGCGGTGGCCTTGAGGCCGACTCTCTTTCCGCGGCGGGTGGTGCCGTCGCTGGTCACCAGCGCCACCGCCTCGGAGTCGCGCAGCCGCATGGCCAGCGCCTCCGCGCCATAGCCGGTGAAGGCCGGCACCGAGATCGCGCCGATCGCCGCGCAAGCCAGGAAGGCCACGACGGCCTCCGGCACCACCGGCAGGAACAGCACGACCCGGTCGCCGCGCATGACGCCCAGGCCGGCGAGGTTGGCCGCGAACCTCCGTACCTCACGGTCGAGTTCGCCGTACGTCAGCGCGCGGCGCTGGCCCCCGTCACCCTCGTAGACGACGGCCGTGGCCGCCGCTCGGTCGCTCGATGCGTGGCGGTGGGAGCACAGGTCGGCCGCGTTCAGTCGGCCTCCGGTGAACCAGCGCGGGAACTCGTGTCCCTCGGAGTCATCGCGGACCGCCTTGAACGGGGTGGTGAAGGCGATGTCGAGGTCGTCGACCACGGCCCGCCAGAACCACTCCGGATCCCGGAGCGACCGGTCGTGCAACTCCTCCAGGTCGGAGATGCCCCAGCGCTCCATCGCCCGCAGCAGCCGGCTGCGGCCGCGCTCCGCGTCGCCGGGAACCCAGTCGGGCTCCGCCGGCGCGGCGAACCGTCGCGGCTGTGTCATCAGTTCTTCTCTCCTGTCTGCGGATTGCTCAGGCGGCGGTGTCAGCGGTGTCCCGCTTGAACATCAGGCCGGCACGGGCGCAGTCGCACACGATCTCGTCGCGCTGGTTGATGCCGTAGTGGCGGAACTGGACGATCCCGGAGTCCTTGCGACTGCGGGACTCACGTTTGCTCACGATCTCGGTGCGCACCCGGACGGTGTCGCCGTGGAACAGCGGCTTGGGGAAGGTGATCTCGCTGAAGCCGAGGTTGCCCAGCGTGGTGCCCTGGGTGGTGTCCTGCATGGAGATGCCGGTGACCAGACCGAGGGTGTAAAGGCTGTTGACGATGCGCTCGCCGTAGATGCTGTCCTTGGCGTACTCCGCGTCCAGGTGGAGCGGCGCCAGGTTGAGCGTCAGGGCGCAGAAAGTGATGTTGTCGCTCTCGGATACCGTGCGACGGGTCTGGTGCTCGATCACCATGCCGGGTTCGAACTCTTCGAAGTACAGGCCGGACATCTTCGCTCCTCTGTGTTCTGTGGGGGCTTCAGCTGGCTGCGGCGCCGGTGCGCTCAGCGATGAGGCGGCTGTAGGCGAGCACCTCGCGGGCAGTCTTGATGTGGGCGTAGTCGACGTGCATGCCCTCGTAGAGCACGGCTGCGGCACCGGAGGCTTCGGCCTCCTCGAAGGCGGTGATCATGCCCTCGTAGAACTCGACCTCGAACGTGGAGGGGCTGAAGACCTCGTTGGCCACCGCGATGTGCGAGGGGTGGATGAGGACCTGGCCACGGAAGCCCAGTTCACGGTTCTGCTCCGAGAAGCGGCGGGCTCCGTCCGGGTCCGAGAGGTCCTGCCACACACCGACGAGCGGGAATTCCAGGCCAGCTGCGCGAGCCGCCAGGACCGCGCGGCTGCGCAGGTACAGCGTTTCCAGTCCCTCGGGGGTGAACTGGAAGCCGATGGAGCGGGACACATCCGCATCCCGGGCGGTGCCGGCGAACAGAGTCGCCACCCGCGAGGAGGCCGTGGCCATCGCCTCACAGTTGGCGTAGGCCTCGGCGGTCTCGAGGTTGCAGATGAACTCCACCGAGCCGGGCTCGACGCCGTTCTTCAGCTCGAAGTGGGTCACGAGGGCGTCGAACCGCACGATGTCCTCGGCCCCGAAGGTCTTGGGCAGGCTCAGCCCGTGCAGGCCGGGCACGACCACAGCAGCGATGTCGTCGCCGGCGATGCCGGTGTCCAGGGCGTTGACCCGTACGTACACGCCGGCCGGGGAGCCGGCCTCGTGCAGGCGGGCGATCGAGCGGACGACTTCGGCCCTGGCCTCGTCCTTGAGGTCGGCCGGGACCGAGTCCTCCAGATCCAGGATCACACCGTCGGCGCCGGCGGCCAGGGCCTTTTCCACCCATGCGCCGCGATGGCCGGGCACGAAGAGAACGGAGCGCATCGGCTTCATCTTCAACCTCCTTGTCATGACAGTGAGCATACATCATATATTTTGTACGCCCAGGCCTTCCGCATATTAAATATCCTCAATCGTGGTACGGCTCACCCTGCCGGCGGACGACGCTCCACACCGCCACGGCCGCGAACGCCATGACGACTGAGGCGCCCAACCAGGCCCAGGTGAAGGAGACATATGTGACCGCCAGGCCGAAGACCGCCGGACCCAGCAGACCGCCCAGGAAAGTGCCGGACTGCAGACGGGTCGTCGTCCGCACGAGGTGGTGCGGATACATCTGGATCGCGGCATGGTTCAGCAGCCCCGGCCACGCCCAGCCCAGACCGAACGTCACCACTGCGGACCCGCCGACCACGAACACGCCCTCCCCCAGTGCCAGGCCGAGCATCCCGAGACTGCCGGCCGTCAGACTGATGAACACGCCGGTCAGATGCAGCCGCGGACGCGGCAACCGGTCGGAGACCACTCCGGCGACAATGCGCGCGCCCATGCCCAGCCAGGACCCCACCGCCAGAAAGATTGCCGCGGCGCCCGGCGTCGTTCCACCGTGCACCATGCCTTCGACCAGGAACGGCGGGAGCACCGCCCCGCCCGAGGCGGCCAACAGACCTGCAGTCGCCAGCAGCCCCAGGCCTCCGGTCTCCCCGGGTCCGCCCGTGGCAGCAGAGGACCGCGGCGCTTCGGGCGAGGACCGGACACTGGGCACGATCCAGCCCATGGCCGCAATCGTGACCAGGCACAAAACGGCGTAACCGGCGTATACAGCCCGCCAGTCGTGCCCGTGGCCCACCACGAGATAGGCCGCGAGCGCCGCCAGGGACGCACCACCCGGCACCGCCGACATCCGCACACCGAAGGCGAGGCCACGCCGGTGCGAGGGAACCACCCGGGCGATGAGCAGGTTGACCGCCGGCGCGGACAGGCCGTTGGCAGCACCACAGATTCCGGCCGCTCCGAACAGCTGCCGGCGCCCGCTCCACAGCGCCACCGTGACCGCGACCACGGCGCACAGGGCAAGGCCCATTCGGATCAGCGCAGGCTGGCTCCACCGGGCCATCAGCCGGCCGGCGATCTGGGTGACCACCACGGAGGCGAGATAGAAGCCGCCGAAGCTGAAGCCCACGTCACTGGCGCTGAAGGCGAAGTCCTCGCGGATCGCGAACACCAGGGCGCCGGGCAGCGGGCCGACCATGCCGATGACGGCGCTCGCCAGTCCGGGAAGGACCACGAGCGCCGCCGTTCGCGGAGCGGCTGACCTATTCACAGTCGCTCGAGTGCCCGGCGGCCGCCGAACACCATCGCGAGCATGACACCGACCCCAGTCACCGTGGTCATCAGCAGCGCGATCACCGCGACCTGCGCGTAGGTGCCGCCGCCGTACTCGTCGAACAGGACCACCGAAAGCACCCTGGTAGTCGGCCCGCGCAGCAGCAGCGAGACACCGAACTCATGGGTGAGCAGCACGAAGATGATTGCCGCGGAGGAGGCTATGCCGGCTCGCGACATCGGCAGCAGCACCCGGAAGAAGGTGCGGAGCGGGTGTGCTCCACTGACCTGCGAGGCCTCGAGCATCGGGCGGCCCAGCGACATGATCGTGGCCAGCTGGTAGCGCACGGAGTACGGCAGCATGATCGTCACGTACGCGATGATCAGGCTCGTCTGGCTGCCGTACAGGCGGATACTCGGGTGCGAGAACGCGAACAGGAAACCGAAGCCGAGCAGTGCGGCCGGCACGGTCAGCGGCAGGTTCGCCACCAGGTCGAGCACCGCCGGAACGGGACGCCACATCCGGTCCCGGTTGTAGATCGCCAGGGAGATCAGCATGCCCAGCGGGATGACGATCGCCACCCCGGTGAGGGACACGGTGAGGGTGGTGGTGACGGCCTGCAGGATCTGTGGGTCGTTCAGCACCGTCGAAACGTGCTGCGTCGTCATGTCGCCGAGCGACAGCGTGCCGCTCCAGTACGGCGAGAGGGCGACGAAAGCGATCGCCAGCAGCGGCAGGAAGGCCGCGATCGTCGTGTACGCCAGCACGACACAAGCCGAGACGGCGCTGCCTGCACGGGTCAACTGCCGGTTGTCCACCGAGGACGCGCCTTGGCCCACGAAGCGGTTCTGGTTGCCCAGCGAACGCGTCTGGAAGATCACCAGGAAGACGGCCAGCAGGAGCAGCGGTACACCCAGGGCAGAGGCGAGCTGGTAGTCGACCGGGTACTCCGCGCTGAGCGTGTACATCTTGGTTGTCACGACGTCCAGGCCTTCACGGCGGCCGAGCAGCAGCGGGCCGGTGAACTGGCCCAGCGACAGCAGGAAGACCACCACGGAGGAGTAGACCAGGGTGGGACGCAGCAGCGGCAGGGTGACGGTGAACAGGGACCGGACCGGACCTGCTCCGTTGACGCGAGCGGCGAGTGCGTAGTCGGAGCCGAGGTTGCGCAGACCGGTGTAGACGAACAGATAGACGAACGCGGCCAGGTGGGTGCCGGTGTACACGATGATCCACTCGAAGGTGTACACGTTGATCGGTCCCGAGTCCCCGCCGAAGAACGGTGTGGCGCGCAGCAGCGTGTTGGCGTAGCCGTTCTCCGGGGAGAAGAGGAACACGAAGCCGACGACGTGCGCGACGGACGGGACGACCATGGGCAGCACGGGCAGGAACTCGATCTTCTTGCGAAGCGCGGGCCTCATCGAGTAGGACGCCAGGGCCAGCACGGTCCCGATGACCATTCCGACGACCAGTGCGCCGATCCCGAGGCTCAGGGTGTTGACAGCGATGTCCTTGAGGTCGGACATGCCGGCCAGCCGGGTCATGCCGTCGGCGTCGTCGCGCCATGCCTGCCACATCAGGGGGATCAGCGGCACAAGGACCAGGGCGAGGGTGACGACGGTGAGCAGGGCCCAGGGCCAGTGCGGGCGGGCCGCTCGGGACGCCCGGGTCAACTTGGCGCCGGCCCGCGATCGGTCGGCCGCCTCCGGTGCCGGCCGTGTCTGCAGATCAGACGCCATGGGTCCAGCCCTCCACGAGGTTGCCGCCGACGTCGTAGCACAAGGTGTGGCGTGGATCGATGCCCAGCTCGACGTCCGTGTCGGGCGTGAACCGCCTGGCGCTTGCGGGTATGCCGACCCAGAACTGGATGCCGTTGACGCGTACGACGTGCTCGTTGTGGCTGCCGCCGGGCAGGACCTCGCGGACGGCGCCGCCGGTCAGCCAGGTGCGGTCGGCCATGTCCTCGTCGCCGGTGCTTCGCAGTTCCAGATCCTGGTCGCGGAAGAGCAGGGTGTACTCGCCGGCCATGCCGGTGCGGAAGAAGCTGGACAGCTTCTGTCCGGCCATCTCGGCGTTGCCCAGGTCGTCGACCGTGGTGGTGAGGCGGTTGCGTGCGCCCAGAAAGTCGGCGACGTAGACGGTGGCAGGGCTCCGGTAGACCTCTTCGGGGTCGCCGATCTGCTCGAAGCGGCCCTCGCGCATCACTGCGACGCGGGTACCCAGTGCCAGGGCTTCTTCCTGGTCGTGGGTGACATACACCCCGGTGAAGCCGAGCCGGCGGTGCAGCGAGCGCAGTTGGGCGCGCAGTTCGATGCGCAGCAGGGCGTCCAGGTTGCTCAGCGGCTCGTCCAGCAGGAGCAGGCCAGGGTTGGAGGCCAGTGCGCGGGCGAGCGAGACGCGTTGCTGCTGGCCGCCGCTGAGTTCGGGCGGATAGCGGTCGGCAAGGTGGTCGCACTGGACGAGCTTGAGGACTTCCTCGACGCGGCCGTTGTTCAGCAGGTCTTTGAGGCCACGCGACTTCAGCGGGTAGGCGACGTTCTTGGCGACGTTCATGTGCGGCCACAGGGCGTAGTTCTGGAAGACCATGGCGACGTCGCGACGGTTGGGCTGGACGAAGGTGCGGTCGGCGGCGTCGACGACGGCCCGTCCGGCCAGCTCGACGCGTCCGCCGTCGGGGCGCTCCAGGCCCACCAGACAACGCAGCAGGGTGGTCTTGCCGCAGCCGCTCGGCCCGAGAAGGACGAGCAACTCGCCGTCGGCGATCTCCAGGTCGATACCGTGCAGGACCTGGACTGTTTCCTTGCGACGGCGGAAGCTCTTGGTGAGCTTGGAGACCTGCACTTTGACGGTCGGTACGGGGTGGTCGCGGTCGGCGTCCACGGCAGGCGGGACTGCGGTGGTCTGTGTCCTCACGGCGGTGTCCTCCAGGGCATACGGTCAGGGCGGCTCCGGAGATCCGGAGTTTGTGCATCATGTATGTGCGGTGCTTGGGTGACGCCGCCGAAACAAGCGGTGGGGGCTTCAGCCGGTCCGGCCGCCGGCCGGACGCGGCAGCGGCCGGGCGTCCTCTGCCTTCTCAAGCGAGGGGCTGCCCTCGGGGAAGCTGAGTGCGGCGCCGTAGGTGCCGTGGGCGTCGGCCTCGATATGGGTGGGCCGAGCTGAGAGGTGTGCGGTGCACTCGGGCAGACCACGAAAGGTGTTGCCCGGCAACGCAAGGGCCGACGAGTCACCGAAGACGAATCCGAGGTCGGCCGGGCCCGGCCGGGCGGCAGGACTGCGCTCCGGCGGCGAGCCCCAGCACGATGCCGGATTACACGTCCCACACGTGCTCGGCCCTGTCCCGTCCTCGCCGGAGTACCAAGGGGCTACGGGTCAGTCGAACCATTTGTTGAACTTCTTGTTGGCCTCCTCAAGGCGCTCGGGGGTGTAGGAGGAGGAGTCGAGCATCGTCGAGTGCTCGGGCCGTTCGAGCGCACCCTGGACGCCATCGCGGCCGGCCCCTCCGAAGCCGTCACCGTTGATCGCGGCCTGGCCCTTCTCCGACATCATGAAGTCGAGGAAGACCCGGGCGGAGTTGGGACGATAGGCCTTCTTGAGAGCCGCGGCCCCCCACCCGATCCAGTAGCTGGGGTCGGGCACGGCCGACCCGATCGGTGCGCCCTGCGCCTGCAGTTCCTTCACGGTGGAGGGGGTGGAGGTGTTTGTCACGCCGATCTCGCCCGAGGCAACGGCCTGCGTCATCGTGACGACCGACGGATAGAACTTGGGCTTGAGTTCACCGCTTTTGACCAGGTAGTCCTCACCCAGTTCCTTCTCCTGGAAGTCGAGGTAGCCGGCGAGCGAAGTGGTGACATCGGTGCGCAGGCCGATCTTTCCCTTGACCGAGGGGTCGACGGCGTCTCTCCACTTCCCGAATCCCTTGGGGAACATCTCCTTGTTCCACACGAGCATGGAATACGGGTAGGAGGAGGGAACGACGACCTTGCTCTTCACGGCCCAGGCATCGTCGTGCCAGCCCTTGCGCGAGGGACCGTCGACGTCCAGGAATGCGGCCTTCTGGTCGTTGAACCAGGACGGGTCGCTGTACAGGAAGACGTCGGCGCCATCCAACTCCGACTTGATCTCCGACTCGACGCGTGCCGGCAGTTCACCCGCGCCACGGGTGAGGTTGACGACGATGTCCGGGTATTCCTTCCCGAAGGCGTCGACGAGGCGCTTGTTCTGCGCACCGGGCATGACCGAGTAGAAACTGACGGCGCCTTCTGCCTCGGCAGCCGCGACCACGTCCTTCCACGGCCCCTTGACCGCGGTCCCCTGGGCGCCTCCGCACGCCGTGAGCCCACTGGCACTCAGCAGAACGACCAGCGCCGCGGTCGTGAGCCGCACTGAAGGTTGCTTCATGTTTCCTCCATAATTCCTGCGGCCGCGCGATCGTCATTTTCGCGCAACATGCTTCATATATGATGCGTTTCGAGAGCTCGCACAGAAGCCCGCGGACCACGCGCCACGTAGTCAGGAGGACCGCCGAATACAGCGTCGCGAGAGCCGATCGCAGATCGCAGGCGCTATCGACAAGGCCGGATCCTCGGACTTCAGGGACCGCACCTTGACCGGATGCGCGCCCGTCACGTGTGTGCGAAGAGCACTCCGGAGTCGAGCAGTGCGTCCACCTGCTCCTGGTCGTACACCTCCGAGGCAAGCTCCCGGGTGTGCTCCCCCACCCGCGGCGCCCGGCCGGTGCGCGCGGGCCGGGTGCCGTCGAACCGCCACGGCGGGCGCAGCAGGGACAGGCCCTCACGCTCGGGTTCCACCAGGTCGAGCCACTGGGTCTGCGGATGCTCGATGAACTCGGACATGGTGAGGACCGGGGCGAAAGGCACATCAGCCTCTGTGAGCCGCTTCTCCCACTCCACCGATGTCTTCGTGCCGAACTCCGCCTCGACGATCTCCACGAGCTCGGCGTAGTGCTTCATCCGAAGGTTGTAGGTCGTGAAGCGCGGGTCGTCCGTCAGGTCCGCGCGGTCCATGGCCTCCAGGAGAGCGAGCCAGAACTTCTGCGACGACGACAGGTGCAGGGCGATGTCGCTGCCGGCCGCGGTCTTGAGGCAGAAGTTCTGCGCCTGCGGATGGCGGCTGCCGTTGTAGGGGTCGTCATGCCCGTTGTCGAAGTACTGCGTCATGGCGTCGATGGTGAGTGTGCTGACCGCTTCCATCAGCGAGGTCTCCACGCGCTGCCCACTACCGGTGGCGGCTCGCCCGACCAGGGCGGCCAGTACTCCGGTCACTGCGGTGACGCCGGTAATGAGGTCGGCGAGGCAGGACCCTGTCAGCGCCGGGCGCCCGGCCTCCCCCAGCACCGTGTACAGGCCGCCGAAGGCCTGGCCGATGGTGTCGTAGGCGGGCCGGGAACGCAGCGCGCCGCCGTCGCCGAACCCGGATGCCGAGGCGAAGACGATGTCGGGCCGCTTCCCGCGGCACTCCTCCTCCCCCAGCCCCAGGGCGGCCAGCTTGCCCGGCCGCATGTTCTCCAGCACCACATCGGTACGCGGGAGGAGTGCCTTCACGATCTCAAGCCCCTCCGGGCTCTTGAGATCGACGGCGAAACTGCGCTTGCCGGCGTTGTACTGGATGAAATAGGGGCTGCGGTTGTCGACGCCGCGACGGAAGTCCTCACCGGCCTCCGTCTTCTCGATCTTGATCACGTCGGCGCCCAGGGCGCACAGCATGGAACTCGCATAGGGGGCGGATATATATCCCCCGAACTCCAGGACCCGGATGCCCGTGAGAGGAAGGTGCTGCATCTCTGACCTCGCTCTGGCTCAGGCGCCGGCCACTTCACCGGTCGCACGAGGAAACATTTCGCAAACTCGCGTGTGACGGAACCCCCGTATCGGGGAGTGGTCCGCCGCGGGTCTCAGCCCGCCATGAGGCTCTGACCTCCATCGACCACGAGGGAGGCCCCCGTGATGAACGCGGCCTCGTCGGAAGCAAGGAACAGTACGGCGCGGGCGACGTCCCAGGCCGTCCCGCCTGGATGCCGCAGCGGCACGCGGGCGTTTCGTTCGGCAATCACCTCCTCCCGGCCGGCCCCTGACTTCCGCATGCGGGGTTCGACCGCCATCGGGGTTTCCATCAGTCCCGGCAGCACCGCGTTGGCACGGATGCCGTACGCGGCGTTGGTGGCGGCCACGTGCTCGGTCAGGGACAGCACGCCGGCCTTCGAGGTGCGGTAGCCGACGTTCGGGTAGTTGATGAGCACCGCGTTGGAGGCGATGTTGATGATCACGCCGCTACCCTGCTCCCGCATGACGGGCAGGGCGTGCTTGCAGGTGAGGACCATGCCCCGCAAATTGACGGCCACGATGCGGGAGAATGCCTCGGGCTCGATCTCGGTGACCGGCGCGTCGCCGGCTGCAGCGGCTGCCACGCCGACGTTGTTGTGCAGGATGTCCAAGCGCCCGTATGCCTCGACGCAGACAGCGACCGCCGCTTCGATGTCGGCCTCGCTGGTGACGTCGGCCCGCACGGCCAGTGCCCGGCCGCCCTCCTCTGCGATTGCCTTCGCGGTCTGCTCCGCCGAGGCCTCGTCCCGGTCGACCGCGACCACTGCGGCGCCCTCGCGGGCCAGCAGCAGTGCGGCGGCCCGGCCGTTGCCGACCGTGCCTCCCTCCGTCTGCCCAGCGCCTACTACCAGAGCCACCTTGCCGGCTGCTCGTTGCCCCATCATCGCGGCTCCTTCCGGCTCATCCAGACCAATAATCATGGAAGATACGTAATATATTTTGCTTGCACAAGGACTCCCGCGGGGTCAATCTGAAGCACATTTTATATATGATGCACGAACGCGTGGGCTCCCCCGCGCCCCGCTCGCACAGCTCGGAAACCCGGCCTGCGCCCCTCGTGAACAGGAAGGAACCGCACATGAGCCGCCTCTGCGAGACCGAAGGCCTCACTGACGTACAGGAGGAAATCCTCCGGACTGTCCGCAGTTTCGTGGACGCAAAGATCCTCCCCGTCGCCTCTCAGTACGACCACAAGGACGAGTACCCGACCGAGATCGTCGAGGGCCTGAAGGACCTGGGCATCTTCGGGCTCACCATCGACGAGGAGTACGGCGGCCTGGGCGAGTCCCTCCTCACCTACGCCCTGGTGGTCGAGGAGCTCTCCCGCGGTTGGATGAGCATCTCCGGCATCATCAACACCCACTTCATACTCGCTTACATGATCTCCCGTCACGGCACCGAGGAGCAGAAGCGCTCCTACCTGCCGCGCATGGCTACCGGCGAGATCCGCGGGGCGTTCTCCATGTCCGAACCCGACTGCGGCTCGGACGTCTCGGCCATCAAGACCAAGGCGGTCAAGGGCGCCGACGGCACGTACACCATCGACGGCCAGAAGATGTGGCTGACCAACGGTGCCTCGGCCAACCTGGTGGCCGTGTTGGTCAAGACCGACGAGGGACAGGATGCCCCCCACCGGAACATGACCACCTTCCTCGTGGAGAAGAAGGAGGGCTTCGGCGAGACGGCACAGGGCGTCACCGTCCCCGGCAAGATCGAGAAGATGGGCTACAAGGGCGTCGACACGACCGAGCTCCTCTTCGACGGCCACCGCGTCGGCGCCGACCGCATTCTGGGCGGCACCAGCGGCAAGGGCTTTTACCACATGATGGATGGCGTGGAGGTCGGCCGCGTCAACGTCGCCGCCCGCGCCGTCGGTGTCGCCCGCCGCGCCTACGAACTGGCCGTCGACTACAGCCAGCTGCGGGAGACGTTCGGCAAGAAGATCTCCCAGCATCAGGCCGTGCTGTTCCGCCTCGCGGAGATGGCCACCAAGACCGAGGCCGGACACCAGATGATGGTCCGCGCCGCCCGCAAGAAGGACTCAGGGGAGCGCAACGACCTCGAAGCCGGCATGGCCAAGTACCTCGCCTCCGAATACTGCGCCCAGGTCGTCGAGGGCTCCTTCCGCATCCACGGCGGCTACGGATACTCCAAGGAGTACGAGATCGAGCGGCTCTACCGCGAGGCGCCGATGCTGCTGATCGGCGAGGGCACCGCGGACATCCAGCGCATGATCATCGGCCGTCGCCTGCTGGAGAACCACAAGAGCCAGGGCTGACACCTGACAGCAGCCCCGCAGAGCGCAGGGCCCGGAACGGGAGGCGTGTACACGCCCCGATTCCGAAGCCCCGCGCGGTGGCGGGCCCCGCCGCCGTTGCAGTAGCCGTACAGAGCGAGCTAGGATACTTAATTTCCTATATAAAGTTCGCGTACGCTACCTCAGCATCTCGGGTAACCGCCAGATCGACGGAAGCGGCGCCGGCGAACACGGAGCGGAAGCCAGTGAACAGCAGCCCCACGGCCCCCCGGCGGACCCCCAGCGACAGGCGGCAACAACTTCCTGAGGAAGTAGCCGCATACGTACGCGAGTTGGTCATCACCGGGGTAGCCAAGGCGGGAGAATTCCTCCGGCTGGAGCCCATCGCCGAGGCCGTCGGAGTCAGCAACACTCCTGTGCGTGAAGGGCTGTTGCTCCTGCAGAGCGAGGGATTCGTGCAGCTCGTGCCGCGTCGCGGTTTCGTCGTCGCGCCGTTCACTCCCGGCGATGTCGAGGACCTCTTCTGGGCCCAGGCCCGGCTGGGGGGTGAGCTCGCGGCGCGCGCCGCGAAGCGGATCACTCCGGAAGCCATCGCGCGGCTCCAGGCCAACATCGAGGACTACGAGCGCGCCGCCGAAGCGGGTGACACCCACTCGCTGGCCGAGCTGGGCCATCTCTTCCACCGCGAGCTCAACCTGGCCGCCGACTCGCGTCGCCTCGCCCTGCTGCTGGGCACGGTCGTCAAGCAGCTGCCCAATCAGTTCTACGCCACCATCGAGGGGCAGGTCGACAACGCCCGCGCGGAGCATCCGCTCCTTCTCGAGGCGCTGAAGAACGGCGACACGCGCAAAGCGCGCTCGATCTTCGAGAGGCATATCCAGGGGGGCGCCGCACGACTCATCGAGACCCTGGAGAAGCGCGGCATGTGGGCCGAGGAGCAGCGGACGAGCTGACACATGGGAACAGGGTGGTAGGTGTGAGAGCACCTCATCCGGGCCGGTTCACGACGGCCCCGGCGTACAGCGCATGGGTGCCGCCGTCGACCTCGGCGATCAGACCCGAGACGTAGGAGGCCTCCGACGAGTTGAGGAACAGGGCGACGGACGCCTGTTCCTCCGAGGTACCGGCCCGGCGCAGCGGGACCACGGCCTCGCGTGCCTGCCAGTAGCCGCTGTCGGCCGCCCGCAGCCGGGTGTTCATTCCGGTCGCGGTCAGGCCGGGGCACAGAGCATTGACCCTGATGCCGTGCACGCCCCACTCGACGGCGAGCGCGCGGGTCAGGCCCACCACGGCATGCTTGGAGACGACGTACGGCACGTTCCCCGGAAGGCCGTGGGTACCGGCGATGGACGCCGTGTTGAGGACCGCCCCGTGCCCCTGCTCGATCATGACGCGTCCGACCGCGGTGACGACGTGGAAGGCGGCGTCGTTGTTCACGCCCATGACGTGCGACCACGTCTCCTCATCGACCTCCTCGGCACGACCGGGACGGCTGATGCCCGCGTTGTTGAACAGGGCGTCGATGCGTCCGCCTGCGAGATCCCGGGCGGCGGCGACCAGTTGCTGTGCGGCATGGGGCTCGCGAACATCCGCGGCCACCGTGACGACCCGGTCCGAGACCAGTTCTCCGAGCGACCCGCCGCTCACGTCGTTGGCGACAACCAGGGCGCCCTCGGCTACCAGGCCGTCGACGATCGCCCGGCCGATGCCGGAGGCCGCGCCGGTGACCACAGCGACCCTGCCGGTGTAGCGGGCCCGTGCGTGAGCGTTCATGATGCGGCCTTCAGGCGGCCAAGCAGCACCAGCGGGATCAGGCCCAGCACCGCGGCTGCAGCCACGTAGACGGAGACCAGCAGGGTTCCGTCACCCACGTCCAGAAGAGCGATCATGATCATCGGCGCCCATCCGCCGCCTACGATGTTGGCCGTCTGATGTCCGAGCGACGCGCCGGTATACCGCACCTCGGGCGGGAACATCTCGGCGAACATCGCGACCACCGGTCCCTGCATGGCTCCCACCGCGGCAAGACCGACGGACAGGCCGAGGATCAGCAGCGGCAACTCCCGCGTGTCGGCCAGCGGGAACATCACGAACGGCCAGACGCCCGCGACGACGGCCCCCGCGGCGAATACCGGGCGCCGGCCGATCCTGTCCGACAGGGCGGCGAAGCCGATTGTGCCCGCCGTCCACCCGGCCATCGCGACCAGCATGGCGGTGAGCACGCTGTTCTTGCCCATCCCGAGCTCATGTACGCCGTAGTCGACCATGCCGGTGGTCATGATGTAGAAGCTGATGGTGGCCGGAGCGAAGGTGCCGGCGGCCAGCAACACGGGCTTGGGGTGGCGCAGGATCTCGCGCAGCGAGGACTTCGGCATGGACTGCGCCCGGTTGCGGCTTTCCTGCTCGACCCGGCGGAACTCGGGGCTGTCTTCGATATTGCGGTGGATCGCGTAGGCGATCGGCAGCATGATGACGCTGAGCAGGAACGGGATCCGCCAGCCCCAGCTGTCGAAGGCTTCCGGGCCCATCATGTTCCCCACCAGGATGAAGACCAGGTTGCCGGTGACCATGCCGAAGGGCACGCCCAGCTGGGGAATGGCGCCGTACAACCCGCGCCGGTTGGGCGGTGCGTGCTCCAGGGCCAGCAGGGACGCGCCACCCCACTGTCCGCCGATGGCCATGCCCTGCGCGATGCGCAGGAGGACCAGTAGCACCGGTGCCGCTATCCCGACCGTGGCGAAGTTGGGCAGCAGCCCGATGAGCGTGGAAGCCAGGGCCATCACGACCATGGCGCTGACGAGGGCGGGTTTACGCCCACGCTTGTCGCCGATGCGCCCGAACACTGCGGCCCCGAGCGGCCGGGCGGCGAAGCCCACGGCAAAGGTGGCGAACGAGGCCAGGACGCCGACAGTCGGGCTCGCTCCGGGAAAGAACTGACCGTTGAAGATCAGCGCGGCGGCCGTACCGTAGATCATGAAGTCGTAGTACTCGATGGCCGACGCGGAGATGGCGGCAGCCAGGGCCTTGGCTCGCGGCTTACGATCCGAGACGGCCGGCACGGCGTTGTGCGGCACGCCCTGTTGGATGGTCACTCTGCCTCGATTCGGTGGTGACAGTGGTGCGGCTCTTCAGGGGCGGCCGGCGGGCTTGGGCCTCGACCGGCGAGCACCTGGATGTTCCACACGATATAAAATGCACAATGTGTGCACTGTCAAGAGGCATGCAGGGACCGGACGGGAGCGGGCTGCGCGGAATGCACACCGTGCGGGCGGATCAATCCCTCCTGAGCAACCGTGGCGACCATGCCCCGGGTCGGGCTGTACACATGGGCGGTGGCCAGTCCACGGCTCCCTCCCGCCCAGTCGGAGGACTTGTCGTACAGCATCCACTGGTCGGCCGGAACGATCTGGTGGAACCACATCGAGTGGTTGATGGTCGCCCGCTGCACCCCGGGGGCAAGGAACGGATAGCCGTGCGGCCGCAGCGCGGTCGACAACAGCGTCAGGTCACTCATGTAAGCCAGCAGGCAGGAGTTGAGCGCCGCTTCCTGGCTGTCGAGGGGATCGCGCACGCGGAACCACAGCCGCTCGCGGGACGGCTGTGGCGGGCCGCCTGCCACACCCCCCTTCTTCGCGGCCTGCGCCGCCACTTCGCGCTCCTGAATAACGCGCAGATCGAGCGCCTTCCACTCCTCACGCCAGAACGACTTCGTATCGAGGTCGACATGCTCGAGCGCGTCCACCAGTGGGACCGCGTCCCGCGGCACCGGCACACGCGGCATCGACGCCTGGTGCTCGTAACCGGCCTCGTCACGGTGGAAGGAAGCGGTGAGCTCGAAGATCTGACGCCCGCACTGATGGCCGGCCACCCGGCGCGAGGTGAATGACTGCCCGTCGCGCACGTTTGTCACGTCGTAACGCACGGACTCCTCGGCGTCGCCGCCCCGCAGGAATGAGGCGTACAGGCTGTGGACCGGGCGGCCGGACGGGACCGTGCGGTAGGCGGCCATCAGCGCCTGGGCCAGCAGATGCCCGCCGTAGGTGCGGGCCATCCGGCTGCTGCGGGCCGCCCGGCCCAGGAAGCTGTCGCTGCCGGCCTCGTCGAGGTCGAGCAGGTCCACCAGGTCTTTTCCCGATGCGGGCATGGGTGCGCCTCCATGGTGCGGATCCGTTGGCAGTATGACCATTGTAGGGCAAGGATATATTTTGTATGGTGCATGATGGGCTATCCGTTCACGGACCGCCGACGTCCCGAGAGAGGCCACGCATGACTGCCATCGCTCCTTCCCTGGTCAGCCTGTTCAGCGTCGAGGGGAAGACCGTCCTTGTCACCGGCGGCAGCCGCGGCATCGGTTTCGCTATCGCCAAGGGCTTCGTCCGGGCCGGCGCACGTGTCTACATCTGCTCCCGCAGCGCCGAGGCCTGCGAGACGGCAGCCAAGGAGCTTTCGCAATACGGCGAGTGCCACGCGCTGACGGCGAACCTGGGCAGCGCCCAGGAGTGCCACTCCCTGGCCGAACGGCTCACTGAGCGCGAGTCCCGCCTGGACGTACTGGTGAACAACGCCGGCGCGATCTGGGCGGAGAAGCTCGGGGACTACCCGGAGTCGGGCTGGGACAAGGTCTTCAACCTGAACGTGAAGGGCCCGTTCTTCCTGGTGAAGTCGCTGCTGCCGCTGCTGGAGGCTGCCGCCTCCCACGAGAACCCCGCCCGGGTGATCACCGTCGGTTCGATCGACGGGCTGCACGTCCCCTCCCATGAGACGTACGCGTACTCCTCCTCCAAGGCTGCGGTGCATCAGCTCAGCAAGCACCTCGCGGACCAGCTCGCCCCGTCGTCCATCACTGTGAACGTGATCGCTCCGGGGATGTTCAACAGCAAGATGCTGAAGGGGACGCTGGAAGAGCGAGGCAAGGAGGCCACGCTGGCCCCGGTGCCGCTGAAGCGCTTCGCGAACGACACGGACATGGCCGGCACCGCCATCTTCCTGGCCTCGCCCGCCGGTTCCTACATCACCGGCGCGGTGCTGCCGGTCGACGGTGGCACCGCCACCACTCTGTGACCGTCCTCCCTTGTTTCTCCGTACGTCCTGGGCCAACGCCCCGAGCATGAAAGAGCCTGCCTTGAGGATCGTTGTCGCTGTGAAGTACGTGCCCGATGCCACCGGCGACCGCCGCTTCGCCCACGACCTGACCACGGATCGGGATGGAGCGGACGGCCTGCTGTCCGAGCTCGACGAGTACGCGGTGGAGCAGGCCCTGCAGATCGCGGAGGACGCGGGCGACGCCGAGGTCACCGTCGTGACCGTCGGCCCGGAGGACGCCAGGGACGCGATCCGCAAGGCCCTGTCGATGGGTGCGGACAAGGGCGTGCACGTCGAGGACGACGGCATCCACGGCTCGGACGCCATGGGCACCTCGCTGATCCTGGCCAAGGCCATTGAGAGGACCGGCTACGACCTGATCGTCACCGGCATGGCCTCCACCGACGGCACCATGGGCGTGCTGCCTGCGATGCTGGCCGAGCGCCTGGGACTACCGCAGGTCACCTACCTGTCCGCGATCGATGTGGCCGACGGCAAGGTCACCGGCCGCCGTGACGGCGACGCCGCCTCCGAGGAACTCGAGGCCACCCTGCCGGCGCTGGTGTCGGTCACCGACCGGTCCGGTGAGGCCCGCTACCCGTCCTTCAAGGGCATCATGGCCGCGAAGAAGAAGCCGGTCACGTCCCTGGACCTGGATGACCTCGGCATCCAGGCGGACGAGGTCGGCCTCGATGGCGCCTGGACCGAGGTCGAGGACGCGGCGCCGCGCCCGGCCCGTGCACGGGGCACGATCGTGACCGATGAGGGCGAGGGCGCCGGGCAGCTCGCCGAGTTCCTGGCCGGCCAGAAGTTCATCTGAGCCTGAGCTGCCCGACCCCGGTCTTCTTCGATCAAGGAGTGCATTCCCATGGCTGAAGTCCTTGTCCATGTCGACCACATGGACGGTGCCGTCCGCAAGCCCACCCTCGAGTTGCTGACCCTCGCCCGTCGTATCGGGGACCCCGTCGCCGTGCACCTGGGCCCGGGCAGTGCCGACGCCGCGAAGACCCTGGCCGAGTACGGTGCGGTCAAGGTCCTGACGAACGAGGCGGCGGAGTTCTCCGACTACTCGGTCGTGCCGAAGGTCGAAGCTCTCCAGGCCGCCTACGACGCGGTCTCGCCGGCCGCGGTGCTGGTGCCGTCTTCCGCGGAGGGCAAGGAGATCGCCGGCCGCCTTGCCGTGAGGATCGGTTCGGGCATCATCACCGACGCCGTCGACCTCGATAACAGCGACGACGGACCCGTCGCGACGCAGTCCGTGTTCGCGGCCGCGTTCACCACCAGATCCCGTGTTTCCAGGGGCACTCCGGTCATCACCGTGAAGCCGAACTCGGGGGCCCCGCAGATTGCCCCGGCCGCCGGCACTGTGGAGGAACTGGCCGTGAGCTTCTCCGAGGCTGCGACCGGCACCAAGGTGACTCTCCGCACCCCGCGTGAGTCCTCCGGTCGTCCGGAACTCACAGAGGCGGCGATCGTGGTCTCCGGTGGCCGGGGCGTCAACGGTGCCGCGAACTTCGCCGTCATCGAGGCCCTCGCCGACTCCCTCGGCGCGGCCGTCGGTGCGTCGCGCGCCGCGGTGGACGCGGGCTGGTACCCGCATACGAACCAGGTGGGCCAGACCGGCAAGTCCGTCTCGCCACAGCTCTACATCGCCGCCGGCATCTCAGGCGCCATCCAGCACCGTGCCGGCATGCAGACCTCCAAGACCATCGTCGCCATCAACAAGGACGAAGAAGCACCCATATTCGAACTCGTCGACTACGGCGTCATCGGCGACCTCTTCGATGTCGTCCCCGCCCTCACAGGGGAAGTCGAGACCCGCAAGGGCTGATACCCACTGCCGGAACACCAGTTCCCGAAAGGACTCCCTCCATGGCCGCCATGCTCACCCAAAGCCTCGCCGACTTCACCGCCACCACCTCGTACAGGGATCTGCCGGACGAGGTGGCGGACGACACCAAGCGAGTGCTCCTCGACTCGATCGGCTGCGCCCTGGCCGCCGTCGACGAACCCCGCGGCCGCATAGCCATCGAGTACGCCGGCCTGCAGGGCGGAGCGGATGAGTCCGCCACCATCCTCGGCTCGGAGAAGCGCAGTTCGGTGTTCGGTGCGGGGTTCGCCAACGGCGAATTGATCAACACCCTCGACTTCGACGCCGTTCTTCCGCCAGGCCATGTGGCGCCGTACGTGATCCCCGGAGCTCTGGCCGTTGCCGAGGAGCGGGGCGCGAGCGGCAAGGAGCTGATCGCGGCCGTCGCGCTCGCGCATGAGATCACGCACCGCTTCGGCAGGTCCATGGACTACCTACGCGATACCAAGGACGGCAAGACCGCCCTGTCGCCCGTGGTGGGCTTCAGCAGTACCGTCTTCGGCGCCACTGCCGCGATCGGCAAGCTCCGCGGGCTGTCCGCCTCGACCCTCGCGCACGGCCTCGGCATCGCCGCCACCTCCTCCCCCGTCAACGCCCACCGCGCGTGGATTGCGCACGCTCCCAGCTCCACCGCCAAATACCACCTCCAGGCCGGGACCCTGGCGCAAACCGCACTGACCGCGAGCTGGATGGCGGAGCTGGGCCACCGCGGCGATCTGCAGGTGCTGGACGACGCCGAGGTCGGCTACCGGCGCTTCATCGGCACCGGCCGCTGGGCCCCCGAGAACCTCACCGACGGTCTCGGCACCCGCTGGGACTTCCCCGCCCAGCACAGCTACAAGCCGTACCCGCACTGCCGCATTCTCCACGCCCCTCTGGACGCACTGATCGAGATCGTCGAGACCCACGACATAAGGCCGCAGGAGATCGAGTCGATCCGCGTCTGGGGCGAGGGCTGGGTCATGGAGCCGGTATGGCTCAGCCGCGAGGTGAAGCATGTGCACGACGCACAGTTCAGCATCGCGCACGGCATCGCCGTCGGCGCCCACCGCGTCAGCCCCGGCAATGGTTGGCAGGACCCGGGCCTGGTCTTCGGCTCCTCAGTACGTAGCCTCATGGACAAGGTCACCTACGAGCCCCACCCCGACTACGTGACCGCGATCGAGGCGAACCCCTCGGCCCGCCCCACCCGCGTCGAGGTCACCGCACGTGGCACGACATACACCGCCGAACGCAGCTTCGCCAAGGGAAGCCCCTCCCCGGACCCCGCGACGTACGCGACGACGGAAGACCTGGTCGACAAGTTCCGGCACAACGCCTCAGGGGTGCTCAGCAAGGCGGCCACGGACCACGCAGTCGAAACACTGCTCAATCTGGAGACGGCCACGGACGTGAGCACCGTGCTGCGAGCGCTGACCCCTTCCGGCTCGCGCCCGTAGCCCCGCCCCCCAGAGCCCCCACGGAACAGATGGAGACAAGGATGCCGCTGACCGCGGACGAACTCGCAGCCCACGTCGAATCCTGGGCCCCGACCCCGCTGGTGCGCGAGGACTGCCTGCTCCCCGGTCCGGCAGCCGCCTTCGCCGCGCTGCTCGGCCGGCCGGAGGACGGGCCCGCCGCCGGAGATCCGCTGCCACCCCTGTGGCACTGGCTGCACTTCCTGGAGTGGGTGCCGCAACAGGACCTCGGCCCGGACGGGCATCCGCTGCACGGCCGGTTCCTGCCGCCGATCCCCGACCGCCGGCGCATGTTCGCGGGCGGCCGACACGAGGTCCGCCGCCCGCTGCTCACCGGCGTCCTCACCCGGCGTACCAGCAGCCTCGGTTCGGTGACGGTCAAGCAGGGTGCCTCCGGCCCGCTGCTGTTCACCACCGTGCGATACGAGTACGCGCAGGAAGGCAACATCTGCGCCGTCGAGGAGCAGGACATCGTGTACCGCTCCGACTCCGCTCCAGCAGTACCGTCTCCACTCACTGCGCCGGAGGAGCCCAGGTCCACGGAGAGCTGGCAGCTCCCCCTGGCCCCGGACCCTGTGCTGCTGTTCCGCTTCAGCGCGCTCACCGCCAACGCCCACCGCATTCACTACGACGCTCCGTACGCCCGGGAGACCGAGGGCCACCCCGGGCTGGTCGTGCACGGTCCGCTGCTGGCACTGCTGATGTTGGAACTCGCCCGCCGGAACGAGCCCCGCGCCGTGCGGTACTTCTCCTTCCGCCTCCGTAGTCCGATCTACGCGTGCGAGCCACTGCTCGCTCATGGGACACCGGACGGCGCCCGTGCCGCCCTGCGCGTCTCAACCGGCCGAGCAGACCGGCACAGCACCGGCGAGGTGACCTTCGAGTGAACAGTTCCCTCGCCCGGGCCCGCACCTTCCTCTTCGTGCCGGCCGACCGTCCCGACCGCTTCGCCAAGGCAGCCGAAAGCGGGGCCGGCGCCGTCATCCTCGACTTGGAGGACGCGGTGGCTCCGGAGCACAAGGAGGAGGCCCGCAGTCATGCCGGCGCCTGGCTGTCATCGGGCGGGCAGGCCCTGCTCCGGGTCAACGGTCCGGGAACACCTTGGTACGAGGCGGATGTGGCGCTGGCTGCCCGGTCCGGGACGCCGGTCGTCGTACCCAAGGCGGAGGACCCCGCAGCCCTCTCAGAACTTGCCGACCGCCTCGGCCCCTCCGGAATCGTCGTCGCCCTCATCGAGACGGCGCTCGGGGTCGAGCAGGCATTCGAGGTGTGCTCCTCACCCGGCGTCGTGCGGGCTGCGCTGGGGAACGTCGACCTTGCAGGTGAGCTGGGTGTTTCCCCCGACGACCACACAGCGCTGTCCTATGCCCGCAGCCGTCTGGTGTGCGCCGCAGCTGCGGCTCGCTTGGCACCGCCAATGGATGGCGTCACCACCGCCGTCCGGGACCAAACCGCCCTGACCGCCGATCTGGCCCATGCCCGCCGCCTCGGTTTCGCCGGGAAGCTATGCATCCATCCGTTCCAAGTGGCGCAGTCCGAGAAGGCGTTCGCCCCCACCGAGGAGGAGCTTCGCTGGGCCCGGGAGGTCACCGCCGCGCGGGAGGGAGTGTCCGTGGTGAACGGAAAGATGGTCGACAAGCCTGTGCTCGAAAAGGCCCGCCGCATGCTCGCCTCTCCCTGAGAACGCGGATGGGCTCCACCGTGCCGGAGCCCATCCGCGTCTTCAGAACGGGGCCACGACACCCCGGTCGACCAACCCGCCCAGCTCTGCCCCGCCCAGGCCGAGCACCTCGCCAAGCACCTCCTCAGTGTGCTCGCCGAGCCTCGGCGCAGCAGCCACCGGCCCGTACTCCTCGCCGCGGCGCAGGGGCGAACGCGCGGTGAGCACCTCCCCGATGCCGGGCTGATCCACCTGCCCGATCACCCCGGACCCGTCGCCCGCGCGTATCTCTGCGGCCACCTCCCCCATGGTCCGGTAACCGCTCCACAGGACATGGGCCGCGTCCAGCTCCCGTGCTACCTCATCCAACACGCGGGCCTCGAACCATGGACGCAGCACCGCGGCGATAGTTTCGCGCAGCCTGAAGCGTTCGGTTTCCTCGTCCAGGTCGACGCCCAGAGCGTCCTCCAGGGCTGCGAACACCTTCTCCGTTCCGGAGACGGTGCGCAGCGCTGCCCACTGCCGGGGAGTGAGCGCCACCACCATCACGCGCCGCCCGTCCCCGGTGGCGAAGTCGACACCGAAGCTGCCGTACAGATGGTTGCCGTGGCGCGACCGGTCCCCCTGCTCCTCGGCCTCGGCGAGCCAGCCCATGCCGGCTACCCCGGCCAGGGCGACATCGTGCAGGGCCAGCTGAAGGAAGCTGCCCTGTTCGCTGCGGTCCCTTCTGTGCAGCGCAGCCAGCAGGCCGGTGACGGCCGTCATCCCCGCGAGAAGGTCCCAGGCGGGCAGGACGTGGTTGACCGGGTCCCCGGACCCCGCAGGTCCGGTGAGATGCGGCACGCCGACCTCGGGATTCACCGTGTAGTCCACTGCCGGACGGCCGTCCGCGTAGCCCTGGATGTGCACCTGGATCATGTCCGGACGCCGCTCGGCCAGGACTTCGTACGACAGCCAGGGCCGCCCTGCGTTGTTGTCGACAACGATGCCGCTGTCCCTGCCGGAAGCTGTGGCGAGCGCGATGACCAGCTCGCGTCCCTCCGGGCTGCGCAGGTCGACAGCGACGGAGCGCTTGCCCTTGTTCAGCGCCGTCCAGTACAGGCTCCGCCCCGAACGCTCCGACACCGGCCACCGCTGATAGTCGGGGCCACCGCCGACGGGGTCGACCCGAATGATGTCGGCACCGAGCTGACCAAGCGTCATGCACCCCGACGGGCCCGCGACGAAGCTCGCGCACTCCACAACGCGCAGCCCCTCAAGGGGTTTTCCTGTTGAACCGGGCATTGTCACAGCAGACCTCCAACTGGCACGCGTACGGAGCAGAACATCTAAAATCTATTACGCATGATATATCTTTCACAGAGAGAGTACGCCATACAGACGGCGGAATCGGAGGCGAACGTTCGCGATGACAACATCACCAAATGCACTGCAGCGCTTGGTCGACCGGCAGGAGATCCAGGATGCCCTGGCCCGCTACGCCCGCGGGGTGGACCGCGGCGACTGGGAACTGGTCAGGTCTGTCTATCACCCGGACGCTCACGACCAGCACGGATCCTTCAACGGCGGCGTGGACGGCCTGATCTCCTGGCTCACCGACCGCTTCGAGGGGGTCGACAACTCCGTACACTTCCTGGGCAACTGCCTCATCGAGCCAACCGGACCCGACAGCGCCATCGTGGAGACATACTTCGTCAGCGCGCGCCTCACCACGAAGGACCCACATCGCACGATCGGAGACGGTGACGCGCTCAGCCGACAGGCATGGGGGCGTTACGTGGATCACTTCACGCGACGCGACACCATATGGCGCATCGCACGTCGCACAGTCGTCGTAGACGGCAGGTTCCAGTCACCCGCGCTCGGCGGCGCTCGCACAGCCGAGGACTCGTGGGGCGCCCGGAACCGAACCGATCCGCTCCATGTAGCGCGCTCCGCCGCGAGGCTTACCAGCTGAACGGACACCGGCCCTGGCGGCAACGCCCCCGTCAGCGCGTGGTAACTGGGCCCCGCTCCGGTTGACCGCCCTATGCCTTCCTCGCCTGGTCCGCGGAACTCCGCCGCAGGGTCCGGCCCGGGCGACAGCAGTAATGGGTGGCCCGGCCCCCGCCCGCCGGGAGGAAGGGCCGGCCCACCCGTGAGAGGCTTGCGTGCGCCTGCCTCAGCGGGCCAGGAACGCGTCGCGGACGTCGAGGATGTCCTGTGCGAAGCTGCTCTGCGTCATCGCGCTGGCCCCGCCGTCGACAGGGATCAGCAGACCGTTGACGTAGCCGGACAGGTCGCTCGCCAGGAAGGCGGCGACGCCTGCGATATCGTCCGGGACGCCGAAGCGGCCCATCGGCTGCCGGGAGCCGATCCGGTCGACGATGAAATCGTTGAACTCCTCGGCCCGCTCCTGGGGGACGCCGAAGGCCCGCGCCTGGATGCCGGTCATGACGACGCCCGGGGCGACGGCGTTGGAGCGGATACCGAGGGAGCCGAGTTCGTAGGCGGCCTGGTGCACGATGCCGGCCACGGCGTGCTTGGCCGCAGTGTAGGCGACGGTGGACCAACCACCCTGGATACCGGCGACGCTCGCGGTGGTGATGATCGAACCGCCGCCGCCCTGTGCCACGAACTGGCGGGCGGCGTGCTTGTGCCCGTACAGGACGGAGTTCACGTCCAGGTTCATCACCGTGTCGAAGCCCTTCGGCCCGATCTCGGTCATCGACGAGGGGTCGCCCACGATGCCCGCGTTGTTGTACATGACGTCCAGGCGACCGAAGCGTTCCACGGCGTGGGAGACCAGAGCCTGGACGGACTCCTCGTCGCTGACGTCGGTGTGCCGGTAGGCAGCGTTGTCGCCCAGGCGTTCCGCGGTGCGCGTTCCCACCTCGTCCTGGATATCCGCGATGACGACCCTTGCGCCCTCCGCGAGGAACTTCTCGGCTGCGGCCAGGCCGATGCCGCCGACACCGCCGGTGACGATGGCGACCTTGCCGTCCAGTAGAGCGGTCATAGAGGTGAGCTCCTTTGCTCGGGTGCGCGTCGTTGCTGCTTCGCAGGGGCCGCCTCGGCAGGATCCGTCTCCGGCGGTCACCATGGTGGCAGTTTCTGCCACCATGGTGAGGATACCCTTTCCCTGTGCACACCTCGACCCTGGCCGCCGACCGTCTGCGTGCCTCGCTGGCCTGCTGCGACATGTACATCGAGCGGGCAAGCACCGCGCTGACCGTCGGCGAGGTGGCGCAAGGGATCGGGATCTCGCAGCGCACGTTCCACCGGTACTTCCCGACGAAGGCGGAGACGATCCTGCCGATGTTCGGCGCGCTGAGCGAGGAGCTGAACCAGCACTTCGACGTTCCCGTGGGCCCGGCGCTGCGCGAGCTGATGATGGAGGGCTACCGGGTGATGTACGGCTACGAGCGGTCGCAGTTCACGCAGCGACTGTTCCCACTCGTGGTCACGGACAAGGACATGTGGGCGGTGTTCCTGCGCGCGTTCCACGACGGTGAGGTGGCGTTGGTGCCGCATCTGGCGCCACACCTGGGAGTGGCGGCGGGGCATCCGCGGGCGCGAGCCGCCGCAGCGGCGTTCGCGAGCTCGAACCGGATCGCCTTCGACCGGATGGTGCAGCTCGGAGAGGACCACGAAAGCGCGTTCGACGAACAACTCGACGCGTTCGGCCTGTACTGATCACAGGTGCAGAATCTCCGTGTGCCGACGTGCGCCTCGGCCGGCACAGCTGTGGACCGCGCAGGGGTCGTACATGCCTTGGCCAACAGTTCCGAGCGTCGTGGGGCCCGTAGCGAGCGGCTGCGGGAACCGGAAGGGCCACGGCGAGCGCAGCACTGCTGGTGGATCGCGAGGAGACCCTGGCCCGGCCTCGGCGCCGTCGGAGGGGGAGGCCGAAGGGGTTGGCGCTGAGCGGTGTAGCCGACCCCCACGGGCAGGAGGTGGTGAGCCTGGGATGCGGAACGGCACGGCTGAAGGCGACGTCGAGGAGGGTCGTGTCGGAGGCGCCGGAGTCGGCAAGGAAGCCGCGGTGTGATTCCCCAAAATCTTGACCTCGAAGAACGCCGAACCCGCACGCGTCACCGTAGCCAAGTGCGGTGTGGTGTGCGGGTTCTGTAGCAGTGTGCCTCTCTCAATGGCTTAGTGGTCGGCTCCGGAAGTCCTTCGGGGGTTGACTCCGGAGGTGGGGGCATGTGGGTTGGTTTCGAGGTCGACGTCTGTGTCGGATTCTTGCCAGAAGGTGGGCGGCAGTCGATGTTGACTGCGTCCATGACCATCACACAGGCGGACAACGCCCACGTCTTCCGCTCCCTGCACACCCCAACCGAACCTCTCGCGCTCGCCAACGCCTGGGATGTTGCGAGCGCCCGCGTCATCGAGGCCGCGGGCGCCCCGGCGATCGCCACGACCAGTGCCGGTGTCGCCTGGTCGCTGGGTTCCCCGGATGGCGACTTCCTCACCCGCGACCGGGTGTTGGAACTGGTCGGCCGAATCGTCGCTGCCGTCGCGGTTCCGGTCACTGCGGACATCGAGGGCGGGTACGGGACGGATGCCGCCGGCGTTGCCGAGACCGTAACCGGGGTGCTCGCGGCTGGCGCCGTCGGCGTCAACATCGAGGACAGCACCCGGCCCCCGACAGAACTCGCGATGCGGCTGGCCGCGGCCCGGCAGACCGCCGACCGGGCAGGCGCGGACCTGTTCCTCAACGCCCGTATCGACACCTTCCTGTTCGGGCTCGGCGACCCAGACACCCGACTCGAGGAAACCCTGGCCCGGGCACACATGTACGTCGATGCGGGCGCGGACGGCATCTTCGTCCCCGGCATCACCGACACCGCCACCATCGCGGCGCTGGCCAGGGACATCTCCGTACCGCTGAACGTCATGGCCGGCCCCGGCGCCCCGACCGTTACCGAGCTCGGCGCGCTCGGCGTGGCTCGCGTCAGTGTCGGCTCGGGCGTGGCACAGGTCGCCTACGCTGCCGCCTGCCGCACCGCGCAGGAGCTCTTCGGCACCGGCGACTACGACTCCCTCGCCGAAGGCATGGCCTTCCCGGAACTCAACGCACTGTTCTCCGAGCCCCACTGACCTTGGTCGAGTCGGGAGGCGCGGCCATGGCGGCCATCCTGCCCGAGCCGCGTGGCAGGGCGTGTGGCGTGCCGGCGCGCGGGTGCGGTAGGCCGCCGCGGACCGTGATCCTTTTCTCCCGATTGGCCCGTCTGCCGTGCCTGTTGCCGTCGCCTGTGCGATATTTCTGACCGCCACCGATCGCAAGCGGTTGAAGAAGGTGGCCTGGGGCCACAAGAGCGAGTATCGGCAGCGGGTGCGAGCGCAAATCGTGCTGCACGCCGCGCGCGGCCGTTCCAATGCCCGCATCGCGCGTGAGACGGGTCTGCACCTCGACACGGTGCGCCGATGGCGGCACCGCTTCGCCGAGCAGGGACTTGCCGGGCTCCAGGACCGTCAGCGATCCGGCCGCCCGTCTTCGTTCACGCCCTGGCAGGCGGTCGAGGTGAAGGCGCTGGCCTGCCGGCTGCCTGCCGAGAGCGGAGTGCCGCTTTCGCGCTGGTCTAGTCCGGAGCTGGCCCGCGAGGCCGTCACACGGGGCATCGTCACCTTCCTGTCGGCCTCCACCGTGCGCCGCTGGCTCAAGACCGACGCGCTCAAGCCGTGGCAGCACCACTCCTGGATCTTCATCACCGCCCCGGACTTCCGCCCCCGGGCCCAGCGCGTCCTTGACCTGTATGCCCGCACCTTCGAGGGCACCGCGATGGGCGACGACGAGTACGTCATCAGCGCAGACGAGAAGACCTCCGTCCAGGCCCGCTGCCGCTGCCGCTGCCACCCCACCCTCGCCCCCGGCCGTGCCAGAGCGATGCGGGTCAACCACACCTACCGGCGCGGCGGAGCCCTCGCCTACCTCGCCGCCTACGACGTCCACCAGGCGAAGGCGTTCGGCCGCTGTGAGGAAACCACCGGCATCGTGCCGTTCATGGCTCTGGTCGCCCAGGTTATGAGTCAGGAGCCCTACGCCACCGCGAAACGCGTGTTCTGGATCGTGGACAACGGTTCCTCCCACCGCGGGAAGAAGGCCGCCGACCGGCTGACCACGGCGTTCCCGAACGCGGTCATGGTCCACACCCCGGTCCACGCCTCCTGGCTGAACCAGGTGGAGATCTACTTCTCCGTCGTTCAGCGCAAAGTCGTCCAACCCAACGACTTCACCGACCTGACCCAAGTCAGAGACCGGCTCCGGGACTTCGAGAACCGCTACAACGCCACGGCACAGCCGTTCCAGTGGAAGTTCACCACCACCGACCTGGACGATCTGCTGGCCAGGCTCGACCGGCACACCGCCGATCACCCACAACAATCCTCCGTCGCACTGACGGCATGATCAACCCCCGAGGGACTTCCGGAGAGGACCACTTAGGTGGCGGCGCCTCATGGAACGGTGAGGACGATCTTTCCGTGGGCCTGGTCGGAGCGGAGCCGTTCGGCGGCCTTGTCGGCGGTGTCGAAAGTGAGGGTGGTGTCGATCAGGGGCCGTACGCGGCCGTCGGTGACGGCGGGCAGTAGCTGTTCACCGGCCGCGGCGATGACGGCGCCGAGTTCAGCGGGCCGGGTGAAGCCGAAGGAGACCCCTGCGACGCGCAGGTGGCGGTAGGACAGGGCGTCGAGGTCGACAGTGGATTCGGCCGTGTCGAGGCGGCCGATGTTGACCACGGCGCCGTCGACGCGGGTGGCGGGGAGACAGGCGGCGAAGGTGGAGCCGCCGACGTGGTCGAGGGCCAGGTCCACGCCGTCGCCGCCGGTGGTGTCGAGGACCGCCTGGACGAGGTCCTGCTCGCCGGTGACCACGACGGTGTCGGCCCCGGCCCGCTCCAGCAGGTCGTGCTTGGCGGCCGAGCGGGTGGTGGCGATGACCTGTCCGGCGCCGAGGGCCTTGACGATCTGCACGCCGATCAGGCCGATGCTGGAGGTGGCGCCGGTGATCAGTACCGACTGCCCGGACCGGAAGCCGCCGGTCATCAGGGCTCCGTGTTCGGTGAGCAGACCGGTCGGCAGTGCGCACGCGATGTCGTAGCCGAGTTCGTCGGGGACGGGCAGGACGTGGCGGTGGTCGGCGAGGACGTACTGGGCGAAGCTGCCGGGGGTTGTGCCCATCACCCGGTCCCCGATCGCGGGGATGGTCACGCCGTCGCCGACGGCGGTGACCTCGCCGGCGAACTCGTAGCCGGCCTGATACTGCGTGCCGGTGCCGCCGGAGGTGGGGTCGGCGGCGGCGAGCATGGAGGCGTCGGCGTTGTTGAGGGCGACCGCGTGGGCGCGCACCACGATCTGCCCGGTACCAGGTTCGGGTACAGGGACCTGGCGGGCGGTCCAGTCGGGTCCGACACCGCCGAACAGGGCGGTCATCATGCCGGTCATGGGCTGGTCTTCCTTCGTTCGCGAGGGTCAGTGGGCGCGGGTGCGGGGGGCGTTGTACTGCTCGTCGGTGATGTGCTCCAGCCAGGTCGTCTCGGGCCGGTCGTCATCGGGGGCGGTGCCGTCCCACAGGGCGAGGTGTTGCATGAAGTTCCCCTCGGTGGCCCCGTGCCAGTGTTCCTCGCCGGGCGGGCAGGTCACCGTCTGACCGGGGTGGGCCTCGAAGACGGTGCCGTCGCGGGTGCCGATCAGGGCGATGCCCGCGACGACGTGGAGGGTCTGCCCCACCGCGTGGTGGTGCCAGGCGGTGCGGGCGCCGGGAGCGAAGCGCACCATGTTGGCGCGCAGACGTGACGGTTCCTGGCCGGCGTGGATGACGTCGAACCAGACATCTCCGTTGAACCAGCTCTCCGGGCCCTTGCCGGTGGGCTGCGGCTTGACGAACTCCACGGGATGCTCCTTGCTTTCGTGCGGATGGGGGTGAGGGGGAAGTTCGGTGGGTCAGCGTTCCAGCATGGCGCGGCCGGATTCGGTGTGGGTGTCGCCGGCGGCCGGGGGGAGGCTGGAGAGCTTGGCCAGCACCTCGTCGGTGAGCTGGAGGCTGTCGGCGGCGGTGTTCTCCTCGACGCGGGCGACGCGCTTGGTGCCGGGAATGGGGGCGATGTCGTCACCCTGGGCGAGGAGCCAGGCGATCGCGACCTGCGCGGGTGTGGCGCCGACCTGGGCGGCGATGTCCTGGACTTCGTCGGCGAGGACCAGGTTGCGCTGGAAGTTCTCGCCGGTGAACCGTGGGTTGCCACGCCGGAAGTCGCCCTCGTCGAAGTCGCTCTCGTTGCGGACGGTGCCGGTGAGGAAGCCATGGCCGAGCGGGGAGAAGGGGACCAGGCCGATGCCCAGCTCGCGCAGGGTCGGCAGGACACGGTCCTCGATGCCGCGGGTCCACAGCGAGTACTCGGACTGCACGGCGGTGACGGGGTGCACGGCGTGGGCGCGGCGGATGGTGTCCGGGCCGGCCTCGGACAGCCCGAAGTGGCGCACCTTGCCCTCGGCTATCAGCTCGGCGACGGCGCCCGCGGTCTCCTCGACGGGGGTCTTCGGGTCGACGCGGTGCTGGTAGTACAGGTCTATGTGGTCGGTGCCCAGCCGCTTCAACGACCCCTCCACGGAGGTACGGATGTTGGCGGGGCTGGAGTTCAGGTTCCAGGCGCCGGCGCCGCCGTGGTCGATCATGCCGAACTTGGTGGCCAGCACGACCTGGTCGCGGCGGCCCTTGAGGGCTTGTCCGACGAGGTCCTCGTTGATGTAGGGGCCGTAGATCTCGGCGGTGTCGATGAGGGTGACGCCGAGGTCGATGGCTCGGTGCATGGTGCGGATGGATTCGGCGTCGTCGCTTCCGGCGCCGGTCAGGCCGTGGGACATGCCCATCGCACCCAGACCGATTCGGGAAACCTCCAGGTCACCCAGTTTGACGTGCTTCATAGCCGTTCCTTTCCTGACAGGTTGAGCGCGGGTGATCGGCGCGACCGAGCGCCTGAGTGGGGCGGGGAGGGCTATTCCCCGGCAGGGAAGTCCGTGGACGCGGCCAGGTCGCGCTGGGCCTCGAAGTCCTCGATCCGCTTGCGCAGCACACCCAGGGTGGAGTCCAGTGCCTGGGAGCCGAGGACCATCCGCAGTGGGGCGGGCTCGGTGTCGACGGACTCGATGATGCGGGCCGCCATACGCTGCGGGTCGCCGGGAGCGAGACCGTTGGCCGGGTCGAGCATGGCCTTGAAGGCGTGGGCGGGGTTGCCCTCGTACGCATCGATCGGGTCGGCGACCCGGGCGCTTCCGTAGCGGAACTCGGTGCGCGCTCCGCCGGGCTCGACGATCGTCACGCCGATGCCGAACGGGGCGACCTCCTGGGCGACCGACTCGGCGAACCCCTCGATACCCCACTTCGCCGCGTGGTACATCGAGTTGCCGGGGAAGGCGACCTGTCCGCCGTAGGTGGACATCTGCACGATGCGTCCGCCGCCCTGGGCGCGCAGGTGCGGCAGGGCCGCGCGGATCAGGGTGATGGAGCCGGTGAGGTTGGTGGCGATGATGTCGTCGACCTGGTCGTCGGTGATCTCCTCGGCGGCGCCGAACAGTCCGTAGCCGGCGTTGGAGACGACCACGTCGACGCGCCCGGCGGCGAACGCCTCGTCGACCGTCTTACGGACGGTCGGGGTGTCGGTGACGTCGAGGACCTCCGGGTGGAAGGTGTCGGGGTGCTTCTCGGCCAGGTCGGCGACCTTGCCCAGGTCGCGGACGGTGCCGATGACCGTGTCGCCGCCCTCCAGGAGCTGGGTGGTCAGGGCGTGGCCGAAACCGCTGCTGACACCGGTGATGAGCCAGGTACGGGAGGTCATGCGTTGTCCTTCTTCGTGGTCGGGGCCGTGTCGGCCGGGGCGGCGGCGTCGACGGCGGCCAAGGCGTTGAGGGTGCGGGGGTAGCCGATGAACGGCAGCAGGCCGGTCAGGACGGCGAGCAGGGTGGCGCGGGTGTTGCCGACGTTCAGGTTCGCGGCGACGTGTCCCTTCACCTGGGCGTCCGCGCCGCCGAGCGCGGCGAGCATCGCGAAGGTGAGCAGTTCGCGGGTGGGGATGTCGATGCCGCTGCGGGTGTAGTGGTCGCCGAAGCAGTTGCCGCTGAGGAACCGCTGGATGTGCTGCTCGTCGGCCGGGGCGTCGGCGTACATGGCGTCCACGGCCCTCTCGCCGACGATCCGCTTCTGCACCGCCAGGCCCTGCTCCATCCGGGTGTCTGGGCCGGTGGTGGACTGGCCCTCCAAGGGCAATACGACACCGCGGCCGGTGAGTACCTCGTTGGTGGCGTGCAGGAAGTCGAAGACCCGGGCCATCCCGGCGTACGGAACCGCCTGGTAGACGATCTCCTTGGCCGCGACCGGTGTCACCCCGATGGTGAGCGCGGCACCGAGCATCACCCGGTACTCGGCGAGCGCGCCGACGGCGATCATGGCGGCGAGCTGCGTCATCAGCCGGGTTCGCTCCTGCAGCTCCTGCGCGTGCTGCAGGACCTCTTCGAAGGCGAAGTTGTCGAAGTACTCGATCAGCTCTGGATCGGTGACCGCGAGCGTGGAGACGTGGCCGGGGAAGAGCCGCTCGTGCGCGGCGGTGGCGGCAGCGTTGGGCTTGCGGGCGGTCACGGGCGCACCACGACCTTGAGGTTGCTGCGGTCGTCCATGGCCTTGTAGGCATCGGCGACCTGGTCCAGGGAGACCTCGGCGTCGAACACCCGACCGGGGTCGATGCGTCCGGCGAGCACGTCGGCGATCGCGGGCTCCAGGTAGGCGCGCACGGGGGCGGGCCCGCCGGCCAGCCGGGCGTTCTTTCCGAACAGCGAACCGAAGCCGACCGGCGCTTCCTCGTACTGCGGGACGCCGACGCGGGAGATGATCCCGCCGGGGCGCACGACGCTGTACGCCTGCTCGTAGGCGGGCATCAGGCCGACGGCCTCCAGCACGACGTGTGAGCCCTGCCCGCCGGTCAGGTCCATCACCTTGACGATGCCCTCCTCGCCGCGCTCGGCCACGACGTCGGTGGCGCCCCACTCCTTGCCGAGGTCGGTGCGGGAGGTATGCCGTCCCATGAGGATGATCTTCTCGGCGCCCATGCGGCGCGATGCCAACACAGCGGACAGGCCCACCGCGCCGTCGCCGATCACCGTGACGGTCTTGCCGGGCTCGACCTGTCCCATGTGGGCGGCGTGGTAGCCGGTGAGGTACACGTCGCTCAGCGCCAGCAGTGAGGGCAGCAGCGCGGTGTCGGCGTCCGAGGGGATCTTGACCAGGGTGCCGTCGGCCTGTGGCACCCGGACGGCCTCGGCCTGCGCGCCGCCGACGCCGCCGACCCCGTACCAGCCTCCGTGCGGGCAGGCCGTGTGGAAGCCTTCGCGGCAGATCGGGCAGGTGTTGTCGGCGAACGCGAACGGCGAGACGACGAAGTCACCGCGCTTGAGGCCGCGGATCTCGGAGCCGGTCTCCTCGACGACGCCGAGGAACTCGTGCCCCATCGGCACACCCTCGTCGGTCTTCTCCATCGAGTGGTAGGGGTGCAGGTCGGATCCGCAGACACAGGCGAGGGTGATGCGGACGATCGCGTCCGTGGGATCGACGATCCGCGGGTCGGGGACATTCTCGACTCGGACGTCGCCGGGGCCGTACATGAAGGTGGCACGCATAAGGGTCTTGCCTTTCGTTACTGCTGAGGTGGCTGTGTGGGCCAGGCCTTGCCGATGATCTCCACGGAGACGTCGGCGGTCCGCTCGTGTGATGGTTCAGCCGTTCGCCGCGGGGACGGCGGTGCCCGTGCCGGCCCAGCTGGCCAGGAGGCCGAGGGCTTCCCGCTCCCGGGAGTCCGGTTCCGGGGTGTAGCAGTTCAGGCGCAGGCCGGGGTCGGACGGCAGTTCCATCGCCTCGTAGGGGAGCGCGAGGTCGCCGACGAGGGGGTGGTGGAGGAGCTTCACCCCGGAGCGGTGGAACTTCACGTCGTGCCGGGCCCAGCGATGCGCGAAGTCATCACTCCGCGTGGTCAGCTCGCCGATCAGGTCGGTCAGCGCCTTGTCGTGCGGCGAGCGGCCGGTCTCGGTGCGCAGGAAGGCGACGGCGTCGTTGGCCCCCTTGTCCCAGTCGGCCCAGAAGTCCCTGCTCGCGGGGTCGAGGAACATGAAGCGGGCGCTGTTGACCGGCCCGCGCTGCGCGAACAGCGGCGAGTCGTAGACCGGCGCGTACAGTGCCCGGCCCAGTGTGTTGGCGGCCAGGATGTCGAAGCGGGCGTTGCGGACGTAGGCCGGCACACCGGTCATGGAGTCGAGCAGGCGCATGATCGTCGGGCGGACCCGCGACGAGGTCGCCGTGTGCCGCCGTCCGGGTGGTGTGGCCGCGCGGGCGAGGTCGTAGAGGTGGGTGCGCTCGGCCTCGTCGAGTTGCAGAGCGTGGGCGAGGGCTTCGAGTACCGAGTCCGAGGCTCCGCTGAGGTTTCCGCGCTCCAGCCGGACGTAGTAGTCCACACTCATGCCCGCGAGCATGGCGACTTCCTCCCGGCGCAGGCCCGCGACGCGACGCTGCCCGCCGTAGACCGGCAGTCCGGCCTGCTGTGGGGTGAGCCGTGCGCGGCGGGTGCTGAGGAACTCGCGCACCTCGGCGGCCGCGTTCTTCCTGGTGTTGTCGGCCATGCTCAGATCCTGGTTTCGTCGTCGGCTGCACCCGCGGCGGACAGCGCTGGGCGGGGACCGGTGCGGAGCGGGCTCGTCGTGGGCCGTACGCGCGCGCCGGTGAGCACGGCGTGCCACGGGCCGCGCGTCGATTCCGGGTGAGCCGAGTGCCTCGACCCCCGAGCCGGCTTCGCCATCGGGTACTGAGGCACGACGGCCTCCCTCCGATCAGCCCGCGTGTCATGCCGGCCTCTCCACCGTAGGTCCGTCCGAGCGGACCTGCGAGGTACTGCCAATACCCGGAAGAGCAGTGACTCCCACACCTGCCCCGACGTGCAGTTACCTGAGAAGGGCCCGAGACTGGCGGCCCGAGACTGGCGGCCCGGGACCGGGCCCGGACCCGCAGCCGACTCGAAGGAAGACCGTGCACGCAGTACCCACCCGTGGGAGCGGCGACACCGGGCACGTCACCGGCCCGGACCCGTCCAGGCCCCTTCAGCTCGCTCGGCCGCTGGTGCTCCTGTGCGGAATCGTTGTCGGTGTCGTTCCGACCGCGACCGGCATGGTGCGGCTGAGCCGGTTCGGCCCGCGCACGCCGTACCTGACGGGTGGGGCGCTGCCGATGGTGCTCATCGGCGCCGGCCCCGCTGACCTCCAGCGGCGTCTGCGGCGTCGCTCCCGAGGACGCGGGGGCCGACTCGGGCCCGGTCGACACCGTGCACCGGATCGGCAGCGCGCTGAGCCTGAGCATCCTGACCGCCGTGGCCGCCACCGTCTCCACCGGCCACGCGGCATCCGACATCGCGGCCCGCTCGGGCGCGGCCCTGGCGGGCTCCGCCGTCCTGCTCGCCGTCCCGACCGTCGTGATTTTCATCTGCCCTCACGGGCACCCCGGAAGGAAAGGTCCCTCTGATGCAGACCCTCACCCTCAACAACGGCGTCGAGATGCCCGCTCTCGGACTCGGCGTCTTCCAGACCCCGCCGGACGAGACCAGGGCCGCCGTCACGGCCGCCCTCGACCTCGGCTACCGCCACATCGACACCGCGGCCGCCTATGGCAACGAACGCGAGGTCGGCCATGCCCTCCGCGACTCCGGCGTGCCCCGCGACGACATCTTCGTCGAGACGAAGATCTGGATCAGCGACTACGGCTACGACGAGACCCTGCACAGCTTCGGCAAGAGTGCCGCCAAGCTCGGCCTCGACCGCATCGACATGCTCATCCTGCACCAGGCGCTGCCGTCCGACTTCGACAAGACCCTCGGCGCCTACCGCGCGCTGGAGAAGCTCCTGGCCGACGGCAAGGTCCGCGCGATCGGCGTCAGCAACTTCATGGTCGGCCACCTGACCGCCCTGCTCGACGCCACCACCGTCGTGCCGGCCGTCAATCAGCTGGAGATCCACCCCTACTTCCAGCAGCGCGCAGTCCTCGACTTCGATGACGCCCACGGCATCCTCAACCAGGCGTGGTCCCCCATCGGCGGCATCACCTTCTACCCGGGGTACGGCGAGCACCGCAAGAGCGTCCTTCAGGACCCGGCCGTCACCGGTATCGCCGAAGCGCACGGCAAGAGCCCGGCCCAGGTCTTGCTGCGCTGGGGGCTCCAGCACGGCCGCTCGGTCATCCCCAAGTCCACCAAACGGCACCGCATCGCCGAGAACATCGACGTCTTCGACTTCGAGCTCGGCGCGGACGAGGTGGCCGCCCTCGACGCCCTGGAGACCGGCCGCCGCGGCGGGCCCGAGCCGGAGGCCGTCACCCTCGCGGACTTCGGCCGCGCCATCCCCGAAGCCTGACACCCACTCCCGTAGGACCTCCTCGAAAAAACCTCATATGCCAAGCACCGTCAGCGCGTTCGGCGCCCACGAGGCTGGCCACTCACCCCGTCACCGTCGAGAAATGACAGCAACTCCGCCTACGGGCGGATCCACGCCTCCGACGTCCAGTACCGGTTCGTGCTCGACGGCTCGACCTTCGCGGATCTGAAGGCATCACGCACCCCGGCAGAGGCGGACGCCACCGGCCGGCTCATCGCACAGTCTTTCCGTGCGCGGCGGCAGACCGTGCTGTTCCGGGGAGTGGCGAGCGAGGGGAACGGGACGAGTCCGGAAACTGCGAAGCCTTCACTATCGGTGTTCAGACGGCGGTCACCACCACCTGAGCAGAAGGTTTCCTGAAGCACCGCAGGCAGTTTTCGGTCGGGCTGGAGGCGCAGGCAGCGGTCCGCGGACTGTCAGGCACCGCCCTCACCCAGGCCCTCGTCAGCCTCGATCGCGGTACCGCAGATCAACAGCCAGGTGTGGCTCGACGTCCGTTCCGCCGTCGACGCCGCCGGTGGCGACTCCTCAAAGATCAAGTTCGTCGAGGCGCCGGACCAGCTCGGCGCCCTGAAGTCCGGCAATGTCGACGCGTCCACCTCGTCCGAGCCCAAGGGCACGGCCGCGGTGAAGGACCCCGCACTCAAGCATCTGGACAACTACACCACCGCTGAAGGAGGTCTGGCCTATATGCTCACCGCCACCCAGCAGATGGCTGACGAGAACCCGGCCACCGTAGCGGCCTTCCAGCGGGCCATTCTCAAGGCGAACGACAAGACGAACTCCGACGCCGCCTACCGGGCAGGGGTCGCCAAGAAGCTCCGCCCCTTCGCCCAGGTGCCCCGGCACTGCTGAAGGCCGCCGCGTACCCGACCTTCGACGAGAAGCCCCTGGAGACGGACGACGTGGGCCGGGCCGTGTCCCAGATGGTGAAGTACGGGCTCATAACCAAGGACAAGGCACCCGAAGCCGACGACCTCCTGAGCCAGGGCTGAGGAGGTCACCCGCCATGACATCTGTCCAGGAAACCCCTGCAACCGGCCCCGCCGGAAAGGCCGTCCCCAGCGCGGGGCGCAAAGGCGCGGACTCCTCCGACCGCACCAAGAACCTGCTGACCCGCATCGTCGGCATCATCATCACACTGGTGTTCTGGCACCTTTCGCCATCGGCCCCGGGCAGAACGTGGGCCTCCCCACTCCGGTGGCGGTCTGGGACCAGCTCGTCGTCCTCGGGGAAACCGCCCAGTACTGGCAGTCCATCGGCAATACCATGACCACCACGGTGGTCGGCCTTGCACTCTCCATCGCGATCGCCGTCCCGCTCGGACTCCTCAACGGCTCCGACCGCAGGGTCACCATGAGCTCCCAGTTCGTGGTCGACTTCATGCGCACCGTGCCGCCGATCGCCATCCTTCCCCTGCTCCTGCTGGTGCTCGGCGGCACCTCCTCGATGTCACTGGTACTGATCATGCTCGGCGCCGTGTGGCCGCTGGTCATTCAGTCCACCTATGCGATGCAGCAGGTGAGTTCTCAGCTCAAGATGGTCGGCGCTGCCTTCCATCTGACGCTGTGGGAACGCATCCGCAGCATCTACGTCCCCAGCGCGCTGCCGTTCCTCATGACCGGCATCCGCATCGCCTCGGTGATCAGTCTGCTGATGTCCGTGGCCGGCGAGTTCTTCGGCAACGTCGACGGCGTGGGCCGGGACCTGTACGGGGCCCTCTCGAACAGTGACTCCGTCACCATGTTCGTCTACGCGTCCACAGCCGCCCTGCTCGGCATGGTCCTGAACATCGCCATCGGCTTGATACAGAAGCGGGTGCTGTGGTGGCACCCCTCCGTCAGGGGGTCTCACTGACATGAAGATTCTGCGCAAGATCGGATGGGAGATCTGGCTCCCCCTCCTCCTGCTCGCCGTGTGGGGGATCGTCAGCGCCGGGAGCACGTCCTTCTACTTCCCGCCGCTGGCGAAGATCCTGGAGACCTTCGGCGCCGACTGGCTCTTCGAGAACGTCCCGACCACACTGGTCTCCAGTCTGCAGCGGCTCGCTGCCGGGTACGCCCTGGCCGTCGTGACCGGCGTTCTCGTAGGCCTGCTGTTCGGGGTGTTCCGCCTACTGGAGGTGGCGTTCGCCCCGGTCATGGAGTTCTTCCGGGCGATGCCCAGCGTTGCCATGATCCCGATCATGATCCTTCTGTTCGGCCCCGGCCAGGAGATGAAGATCGCGACGATCGCCTTCGTCGGCTTCTTCCCCATCATGCTCAACACGGTCGACGGCGTCCGCGCCCTCAACGAACAACTGAAGGACGTGGCGGTCAGCTACCGGATCAGCTTCCTCGACCGCATGCGGTTCCTGTACCTGCCCGCCGCCGCTCCGCAGGTCTTCGCGGGCGCCCGGATCGCACTCTCCCTGTGCATCATGGCGATGGCGGTCTGCGAAATGGTCGGCACCCCCGGCGGCGTCGGATTCTTCGTTCTCGACGCCCAGCGCAGCTTCCGTATCCCCTCCATGTGGTCGGGAATCATCGCGCTCGGCATCACCGGCTATGTGCTCAACAAGCTCTTCCTGCTCGTCGAGAACCGGGCGCTCGCCTGGCACCGCGGCATGACGGACCACCAGAGGTGAATAAAGCCATGCACACGAACACCAAGCACGACGAGCAGGACGAGCAGGACGTCCTCGCGGTCAGCGGGCTCGGCCACTCCTACGGGGACCACGTCGTCCTCGAGGGACTCGACTTCACCGTGCGGGCAGGCGAGTTCCTCTCCATCGTCGGCCCCTCCGGCGTCGGCAAGACCACCCTGCTGCAGTGCCTCACCGGCCTGTGCCGGCCCACCTCCGGCGAAGTCTCCTTCGAAGGCAAGAAGGTCGAGTCCGCCCCCCGCGGCCTCGCCGTCGTATTCCAGGACTACCGCAACTCCCTCATGCCCTGGCTGAGCGTCATCGACAACGTCACCCTGCCGCTCCGCTCCGCGAAAGTCTCCAAGGCCGAACGCCGCAAGGCCGGCGAGAGCGCGCTCGCCGAGGTCGGCCTGTCCGGCATGGGAGACCGCTACCCCTGGCAGCTCTCCGGCGGCATGCAGCAGCGCGTCGCCATCGCCCGCGCCCTCGCGTTCAAGCCCCGCGCCATCGTCATGGACGAACCGTTCGCCTCCGTGGACGCCCAGACCCGCGCCGACCTCGAAGACCTCGTGATCGGTCTCAAGGAACGGCTGAACATCACCGTCCTGCTGGTCACCCACGACATCGACGAGGCCGTCTACCTAGCCGACCGGATCCTGGTCCTGTCCGGCAAGCCGGGCAAGGTCGCAGCCCTCATCGATGTCGAGCTCCCCTCGCCCCGCGACCAGATCGCCACGAAGCTGCTGCCCAAGTTCTCCGCCCTGCGCGCCGAGGCCTACACGCTCATCAGACAGGGGAACAAGACCCCCGCCACGACGACGGCGAAGGTGTGACGGCCATGACTGCTCCCGCCCACAGCGGCCAGATCGACCCCCGGGTGTTCCGGGACACCCTCGGCCACTACCCGACCGGTGTCGCCGTCGTCACCGGCGTCGACAGCGCCGGGAAGCCGGCCGGCATGGTCGTCGGTTCCTTCACATCCATCTCGCTCGACCCGCCGCTGGTGGCCTTCTCGCCGCGCAAGGGCTCCCATACCTTCGGCGCACTCCAGGAAAGCGGCACGTTCTGCGTCAACGTTCTCGCCGCCGACCAGGAGGCGATCTGCCGCCGGTTCGCCTCCCCCGGCCAGGACAAGTTCGACGGCGTCGACTGGTCGCCGGCCCCGGGCGGGGCCCCGATCCTGGACGGCGTGGTTTCGTGGATCGAATGCTCCTGGGAGAACATCACCGAGGGCGGCGACCACTACATCGTCCTGGGCCGCGTGCAGGATCTCGCCGTCACCCGGCCGTCCCTCCCGCTGCTCTTCTTCCAGGGCGGGTACGGACGGTTCTCCCTCCCCTCGCTGACTGCCTCGGACCCCGACCTCATCGAGGCGGTGCGGCTCGCGGAGCGCATCCGCGCCGAGGTGGAAGCCTGCCAGGAGGAGCTCGGCGTGGACTGCACGGTCCAGGCCAAGGTGGCCGACGAGATCGTCACCGTGCTCAGCGCCCAGAGCACCCGGACAGCCGGCCGATCCGTGGTCGGCCAACGCGTACCCCACATGGCGCCGCTCGGTTCCGTCTTCCTCAGCGACGCCGGAGCCGAGGGGGAAGAGGCATGGACCCGCCACCTGTCCCGAGCCCGCGACGACTCCGACCCGGACGCCACGCTCGACCAGGTGCGCCGCAACCTCGCGGCGGTGCGGGAACGCGGCTACTCCCTGTGCCTCACCTCGGAACTGGCCGGCGAACGCCGTGCCCTGATGGCGGCCTACTCCTCGCTCAACAGCATGCCGTCCCATGTACGCCAGATCCACGAGCTGACCGCGACATCGGTAAGCCTCTACGAGCCCGACCTTCTGCCGGGCCGGACCTACGATCTCTACTCGGTGTCGGTGCTCGTGGACGGGCCCGACACACATCCGCGGATCGCCCTCCGGCTCCTCAACCTGCCACCGGAAGCCGGCACGGACACGGTGCGGCACTGGATCCGCACCCTCCGGACGACAGCGGACAAGGCGGCCACGGTCATGAACTGACCAACTGAACCGTTCCGGGTTCGGTAGAGAGCTCGGATTGTGGTGGTGACCTGGTGTTTCGTGGTCGCGAGGTAGTAGTTGGTCTCGTATTCGACGGGCGGGATGTGCCCTGTTCCACCGTGGAGCCGGTGGTGGCCGTACCGGTCCACCCACTCCGCGGTGGCCAGCTCGGCCTGGGAGAGAGTCCTCCAGGGCTGCCCCGGTTTGATCAGCTCGGTCCTGAACAGTCCGATCGCGGACTCCATGAGGGCGTTGATGCTCCTATAGTCGTCAACTCGTTCCGGGAAGCGTCCGTGGTGCGGGTCGGATCAGGTGGTGGGCCTCGCGGATGACGTACCGCTTGAGGCAGCGGATGATCTCGCGTTTCGTCTTGCCTGCGGACGATGACGGTGCGGTACATCGCGGCGTTGAGCTGCCGTGGTTGATGCGATGCCGGCCGCTGGTCATGCCGGAGCCGGTGGGCACGGGCGCGATGCCCGCGAGTTTGGCGAGGGCGGCTTCAGACTTGTCCGTCATCTGGAGCTTCTCCAGCCAATGAGACAGCACCAGCGCCTCATCAGCCGTGAGCTCGATCGTGACCTGGCTATCGCCCATACCCATCCCTACGGCCCGGCCCCACCCTCGACCACCCGAACCTACTGGCCTCCGACTTTGACCAACTGCATAGGGACACCCCCGCTGGTACGGGTGTTCTTCGCGGTGGCGGTAGAGGAAAGCGCGATTGACATGACCCTGCAGAGCGATGCCGCCCACGCTGATCGCGGTGGCGTGCTGGATGGCGTTCACGCACCACCCGCACATCCGGGCCGCCGCCCCTCGCAGGCGCCGGTCCGCAAAGGAAGGGAGCATATGTGGAAGAGCGCGAAATCCAACTGCCTGGTTTCGAACGACCGACATCGAGGAGTTTCGGTGAGTGCCGACAAGCACGTTCTGCGCGGCCGCACCGCTGTGGTGACGGGTGCCGCCCGAGGAGTAGGAAAGGCCGTCGCCCGGCAGCTGGCCGAGCGTGGTGCCCATGTGGCCCTGCTCGGGCTTGAGGAGGAGGCTCTGGCCGAGGTGGCCGCTGGTCTCCCGACCCCGTCGCAGCACTGGCACGTGGATGTGACGGACGACGCGGCGATGTCAGCAGCCGCCGAGGGAATCCGTAGCCGGCTGGGCCGCGTGGCTATTGTGGTGGCCAATGCGGGGGTCGCCGAGGGCGGACCGTTCGCCGACTCCGACCCCGATACCTGGCGCCGCGTGATCGAGGTGAACCTCGTGGGCAGTTCCATCACCGCGCGGGCGTTCCTGCCCGATCTGCTCGGTACACGCGGCTACTACCTGCAGATCGCCTCACTGGCATCGATCGGCGCGGCACCGATGATGAGCGCATACTGCGCCTCCAAAGCCGGGGTCGAGTCCTTCGCCCAGTCCCTTCGCGCCGAGGTCTCTCCCCGAGGTGTCGGTGTGGGAACGGCGTACCTGAACTGGACGGACACGGACATGATTCGCGATGCCGATCAGCATGCCGTGCTGCGGGAGCTACGCGCGCACATGCCCCGCCCGGCCCGCAAGGTCTACCCGGTCGAGGAGGTGGCCGAGGCGTTGGTGAGAGCTGTCGAACGGCGAGCGCCGACGGTCTACATTCCAGGGTGGCTGCGGAACGTGCAGGCAGTCCGTGCGCTCCTGCCGGGACTGGTTACCCGGCTGTCCCGTCAGGAACTGATGCGATCGGATTTTTCGTCGACTGGCCTGCTCGGCGACGGCGGGCGAGCAGCTGTATCCGGCCGACGCGTCTGACGGCTCGAGCGGCTTGCGCCGGTATCTGCCGGCCGAGCGGTTCTGCTCGGCTTCTCCACGAAGTGGTTCGGCGCTGAAGAGATCTTTTGCGTACCGGAGGGAGGCCCCAGCGTTCTACCTCGGCCGGCGCATCGGCGACACCGCCCTCGGGCTGGTGGCCAAGGAGAACGCGGGGACTGGAGCGGAGTCGCGGATCCTGCTCACCATCGGTGTCGACAACGTCGCGGTGCTTCAGCAAGCGATGATCGGGTGCAGTCCTCCTCCGATGAGCAGTGCTCGCCTGGGCTGTCCTCAAGTTCGCTCCTCCTTCCGGAGACGAGTATCGGCCGTACGCGTATCCGGGTCCGCCGCCTGGGCGCGTGTCCACCATGCGGGGGGGGGCACCAGCACGCCAGCCGAGCCGTCGGTCCTACCAACTGCTCGGCTGGTAGGTGGCGACCTGCCCGTCGAGTCGGCGTTCGCCGCCGAAGCGGCCCCGCCGTAATGCGCCGGGCCAGGAAGGGCGGGACAGTGAAGAACCCAGTCCGTCGCAGGGGCCGAAGGTGAAGGAGCGTGAGTCGTGGCTGACGACAACGAGCTCGAAAAGGGTGAGCAGGTCTCGTGGAGCAGCCACGGGCACAGCGCTTCCGGGAAAGTAGAGAAGAAGATCACGAAACGCGCCGAGGTGGCCGGGCGTACGGTCGACGCCTCGGAGGACGAACCACAGTACGAGGTCGAGAGCGACAAATCCGGCCGCAGAGCCGTCCACAAGCCAACAGCCTTGCGCAGGAAGGGCAGCGGCTCATAACTCGGAATCGTGATCCGCTCCTCCGCCTCTGCCCGGGCCGTCGGGTGCCGGCTGCCGGCTGCCGGCTGCCGCAAAGAACGTACAGGCGGCCGTACGCCCGGCGCCGTGCTCAGCCGTTAACGGTGCTTGGTGGACCACTTCACCTCGGCTCTGCTGCGTCGGCAGCCAAGACCAGCATGAGTTGTCTGGTCTCCAGCAGCAGCACACCGGCCAGGGCCGTTGCCGGCTGGCGCTCGTGGCGGAAGGGATCGGCGAGTGCATCGAGGAGGGCGAACGCCTCGTCGAGTTCTGAGGCCCGGTCGGCCCGGACCGCTTCTGCCTCTGCACTCGGTCGGAGGAGCTCACCCTCCGCGCCGCAGACGTGGGATGCCCGCTCCAGCACCAGGGAGAGCTGGGCCAGGAAGGGTGCGGAGGCCGGTGGTAGTTCCTGTTCGTCGCTCAGGGTCCGGGTGAGAGCGAGGATGCGGGTGCACACCCGGTCCCACATGATGTCGGCATCCGGATGCGGCGGCTGAGCCCCGGAGCGACGCAGTCGCCGTCCAGGGTTGAAGCGCGAGCCCTCCGAGGCCCAGCGGCGGGCGTTGCTGAGGTCATCGAGGCTGAGGTTGAGGCAAGAGGCGCGTTCGTGCCATGTCCTGGCGTGCGACAGTCCGCTGTCGTTACGCAGCCCGTCGGCCATCGTGTTCAGGAGCGCGCTGCTGTCCTCAGCGAGGCGGCGCAGCCGTGCCCGGACGTTCTGCAGGTGGGTGGGGGCGAGCACAAGTGCGTTGGCTGTGATCCCCACGGCTGCGCCGATCAAGGTCTCCAGCAGGCGGTGTCCCACCTCGGGTGCGGCGCCGGAGTCGTCGGTGATGACGAAGAGTGCCGTGGTGGCCCCGTAGATGCCTTGGATGCCCAAGTGGCGGTAATTGCCGATCAGCATCATGGCGGGCAATGTCAGGATCATCGCGATGACGGTGTTGTCGTCGGTGAGGGCCATGGCGGCGGATGCCCACAAGGTTCCCACCACGATGACCATCAACTGCTGTGTTCCCGTGCGCAGCGACTGGTAGACGGTGCTGGTCACCAGGGCTATCGCCGTCCATGGGGCCAGGAGGGCCATCGGTGCCTGCAGCCACCACCCGGTTACGGCCCAGGCGATGACGGCCGCGCCGGCTGCCTTGAGCGACTGCACCAGTTTCTGCCGTTCGTACCCCGGCTCGGTGAAGGTGTGCTGAACCGATCGGCTCACGTTCGCGGCCTCGACGGAAAGCCGGTACCTCCCGGCGGATATCCGCTCTCGACAAGCCACTTGCCCCCTCCTTGCTCCGTGATGCGCACATCGGGGATGGATGCTCCCGTGCCGGCGAACTGTGCGTTCAGCCGGCGGGGTACGGATGGGAGGAGAGCTGCTTCGCCAGGTGTACGGCGTTGACGGCCAGGGTGCGCGTGGTGGAGGCGACGGCCTCCGGCGTCCGGTCGAGATCCTGGTAGTCCGTGCCTTGCTGCGCCTCGCCGACCCAGTAGGTGACGGCGCCGGGGGCGAGGGAGAAGCCGAGGTCGTTGAGGCCCTGGAAGAGGTCCGCGCTCACTTTGTGGGCGCCGTCCTCGTTGCCCACCACGGCTGCGGCCGCCACTTTTCCGTAGGTGAGCAGGCGGCCTTGTCCATCGGTTTCCGACAGTTCCGCGTCGAGTCGTTCCAGTACGCGCTGGCAGATGCTGGAGGGGTGTCCGAGCCAGATGGGTGTGGCGACGAGCAGGATGTCGGCAGCCAGCATCTTCTCCCGCAGCCGGGGCCAGGCATCGCCCTCGCCCATGTCGATTTCCACTCCTGGCTTGATGTCGTGGTCCGCCACGCGCACGATCTCGCCCTCCACTCCGAGGTCGCGAAGCTCTCCCATCACCTGTTCGGCGAGATGCTGGCTGCTGGAAGGAGTGGGTGAAGGATTGAGGCTGCAGACAAGTGACAGTGCACGCACGGGCGTTGGCTCCTTGGCGCAGGGGACGGGGCTCCGCGCGGAGCCAAGGACGCGCCGAGCGGCTGTCTCCCGGCCTCCGACGAAGTAAGGGTCATGCCGCCCACGCGTGCCCCGTGTTCAGGCAGCCATGCCGGGCCTGGCGCGAAATTGCGCCGGACGGGGCCCGCACCTCATCCGACGCCCTCGGACCCAGCAACGTGGCTACCGTCGACGCCAACGCCGCGCCGGCGGCATGGAGGTGCCTCTGCACCTCCCGGTCGCCTGTCCGATACGGCGCCTTCCGGCCTTGTGTCCGAGCGCGGCGTCAGGGGGTGAGCAGTGTCTTGATCATGCCGTCCTGCTTCGCCTGGAAGGTCCTGTATGCCTGGGGTCCCTCTTCCAGTGGCAGCCGGTGGGTGGCGAAGCGGTCCACGCCCAGCGGATCGGCGTCGTTCAGGAGGGGGAGGATGGTGTCCACCCATCGCCTGACGTTGGCCTGGCCCATGCGCAGCTGAATCTGCTTGTCGAAGAGAGTCAACATCGGCACGGGGTCGATGGCGCCGCCGTAGACGCCGATGACGGAGATGGTGCCGCCGCGGCGGACGGCCTCGACGGCCAGATTGAACGCCGCCATGCTGTCCAACCCGGCGCGGACCATCAGCTTCTCCCCGACCGTGTTCGGAAGCAGTCCGGCGAACTGCTGGACGGCGTTGGTGACCGGTGCGCCGTGCGCTTCCATGCCGACGGCCTCGATGACGGCGTCCGTCCCGCGCCCGTGGGTGAGGCGGCGGATCTCCTCGGCGACGTCCTTGCCGTGCTCGTTGCTGTCCAGGGTGTGTACCCCGTTCGCGCGGGCGCGGGCGAGGCGCTCGGGCACCAGGTCCACTCCGATGACGAGTTCGGCGCCCTGGTGCAGGGCGATGCGCGTGGCCATGTCACCGATCGGGCCCAGGCCCAGCACCGTGACGCTGCCGCCCTCGGGGATATCGGCATACTGCACGGACTGCCATGCGGTGGGCAGAACATCGCTCAGGTAGACGAACCGGTCGTCCGGCGGGCCGTGCGGCACCTTCACCGGCAGGGTGTTGCCGAAAGGCACTCGTAGAAACTCCGCCTGTCCCCCGGGCACCTGGCCGTAGAGCTTGGAGAAGCCGAAGAGGGAAGCGCCCATGCCGCGCTCCCTCACCTGGGTCGTCTCACACTGCGAGTGCAGGCCCTGGTCACACATCCAGCACGTTCCGCACGAAATGTTGAAGGGGACCACCACCCGGTCCCCCACCGCCAGAGCGCTGACTTCCGGACCTGTCTCCTCGACGATGCCCATCGGCTCGTGCCCCAAGATGTCTCCGGGGTCGAGGAAGGGGCCGAGCACCTCGTACAAATGCAGATCGGATCCGCAGATTCCGCTTGACGTGATCTTCACGATGACGTCGGTCGGGTCCTGAATCTTCGGGTCCGGGACGTTGTCGATGCGCACGTCGCGCTTTCCGTGCCAGGTCAAAGCTCTCATGGTCCACTCCCTCACATCATCATGCCGATTGCGCCCCTACGGCGACGCGGGCTTCCGCGAAGCATCAGAGCCTGGAGTGCCAGAGGTGGGCGACATCAGGTCGGATCATCGGCGCGTCCACGGAACCACCCTGCGCGCTACGCTGAGTCGTCGCCCGACAGGACGACGAGGCGGCAGCGCCCCGCTCCGTACGCGCGGGAGCGGCTGCCTCATATCGTCGTCCTTCCCCTTGCCTTCGGTACCGACCTCCTACAGCCGAGGCGGCGAGGCGCGTGAGGGCGTACGCACCCGGCTCACCGAGGAGTCGGTCAGTGCCCTCTTCCTGCTGGAGAGCCTCGGGCCGATGCCGGCCCTGGCTATTGCCTTTACTTCGATCGTCACGCTCACCCGGGGTGACCGCATGTTGATCACGCGGGACACGGCCGGGGACTGCCGTCGGCGTGGGTAAGAACGGCAGTTACCGGGCAACGCCGTGTGAAGGTGGCAGGTTCCACGGCCGGATGGGGTGCACTGTGCACGGCAGCCTCAGCCACGACCGGGCGGAACACGCTCGGGCGGAAGGGGTCGCCAGCGGCGGTAGTCATGGCTGGTCAGGGGCCTTACACACCAATTCGTTGTGATGTGGGAGAACAGGCGCCATGCTCTGTGAGCAGGCCCGTCGGCAGTGGGCACGCGATGTCGTAGCCGAGTTGGCCGGGGACAGCCAGGACGTGGCGGTGCTCGGCGAGAACGTACTGGTCGAAGCTGCCCGGGGTTGTGCTCATCGGCCGGTCCCCGATCGCTGGCGAGTCACCGCGATGCGTCCCCCGCCTTGAGCACGCAGGTGCGGCAGGGCGGCGCGGATCAGGGTGATCGAGCCGGTGAGGCTGGTGGCGAGGATGTGGTCGACCCGGGCGTCGGTAATCTCCTCGGCGGCGCCGAACAGACCGTAGCCGGCGGTGGAGACGATCACGTCGACGCGACCGGCGGCGAACGCGGCGTCCACCGCCTTGCGCAGGGCAATGGTGCCGGTGACGTCGAGGACTTCCGGACGGAAGGTGTCGGGGTACTGCTCAGTCAGGGCAGACGTATCCAAGGTGCGCCGGCACACTGCGAGACGGGTTCAGTACCGCACGGCGCGCGACCAATACCGCACGGAAAAGCGCCGCGAGATCCACGTTTCCGCAGGTCGAACGTTTCCGCAGGGCAAAACTGGTGGGGCGGGTGGGACTCGAACCCACGGCCGACGGATTATGAGTCCGCTGCTCTAACCGGCTGAGCTACCGCCCCTTTTCGGCGTGGCGCGTACATGTGTACGCGCCGTCTGCCGCAGCATAGCCGGTCATACGATCTCTCGCTTCGGATGCCCGGGTACTCGTGACCATGAAGACTGCGCTGGTCGCTGCCCGGTTCCGGTCGACGTGAAGTTGACGCGAAAGAGTCACGCCAGCCCCACAAGCACCACGGTGGCGGACCTCCGCAGGACCGGTTCCGGACACGCGAAAAAGGACCCCGCAGGGCCCTCTTCCGTTCCGCTCCCCCGACTGGACTCGAACCAGTAACCCTCCGGTTAACAGCCGAATGCTCTGCCAATTGAGCTACAGGGGATCGCGCTCCCCCGACTGGACTCGAACCAGTAACCTGCCGGTTAACAGCCGGCTGCTCTGCCAATTGAGCTACAGGGGATTGCTGCGTCGCCTCGAACAACACCTGCCTGGCGGCTGCCGGGCGGCGCACGTTCGCTGCGACACATACATTAGCGCAAGCAGGGGGGTGCTTTGCCAATCGGTATCGGCCGGGGTGATCTCCGGTGCCTGCGGGTAGGCGAGCAGCACACGTCGCACGGAGAGAAGGAAGGGTGGCAGCCATGCGGTACCGGCTCACGTTCATCGCCGGAGTGGCCCTCGGTTACGTGCTCGGCACGCGTGCCGGGCGCGAGCGTTACGAGCAGCTGAAGAAGTCCGCACGCCAGTTCTCCCAGAACCCGGCCGTGCGCAACACCTGCGAGTCCGCGGCCCAGAGCGGTCGCGAGTTCGCCGGCAAGGCGGCCCACGTGGTGGGCGAGAAGGTCGGCGACAAGATGCCGGCCTCGGTCGCCGACCGGGTGCGTTCGCTGCGCGGGCGCGGTCCGAACGGCGAGGACGACTGGGGTACGACCAACACCTGAGACCCGTCCTCTCCACATCTGCCGCACCGCCGGTGCAGGAATGCTCCGGCGGTGCGGCAGAATCTGTGTATGGGCATAGTCGCCGGCTTGGACAGTTCTTCCGCCTTCACGCACATCGTGGTCTGCGATACGGACACGGGTGCCGTACTGCGCCAGGGGTACGCCGCACATCCCGTGGAGGCGAAGGCCACCGAGGTCGATCCGCAGGTATGGCTGCTCTCACTCGGTGAGGCGGCCACCGGCGGGCTGCTCGAAGGCGTGCAGGCCATCGGTGTGTCCGCGCAGCAGCACGGGCTCGTACCGCTGGACCGCCAGGGCAATCTCGTACGTCCCGCGCTGCTCGGAAACGACAAGCGGGCGCAGGTGGCCGCGGCCGATCTGATCGACGGGCTCGGCGGGCGGCAGGCCTGGGCCGAGGCGGTCGGAGCGGTACCGCAGGCAGCCCAGCCGGTGTCGAAGCTGCGCTGGCTGTCGCGGACCGAGCCGGAGACGGCGCAGCGGGTCGCCGCTGTGCTCCAGCCGCACGACTGGCTGGTGTGGCAGCTGCTGGGCCGCCCGTCGCGGCGGACCACGGACCGGGGCGCCGCGTCCGGCAGCGGTTACTGGTCGGCGGCCGGCGAGTCCTACCGGCCGGATCTGGTGGAGCTCGCGCTCGGCCGGCAAGCGGCACTGCCCGAGGTGCTCGGCCCCTGCGAGGCGGCCGGGACGACGCCCGAGGGGCTGCTGATCTCCGCGGGGACCGGCGAGACGATGGCGGCGGCGTTCGGGCTCGGGGTCGGGGTCGGCGACGCGGTGGTGTCGCTGGGGGCCTCGGGCTCGGTGATGGCGGTGCACCACGAGGCGCTGGCCGATCCCACCGGGATGATCAACTCGTTCGCGGACGCCACCGGGATGCATCTGCCGGTGGTCTACACGTCGAACGCGGTGCGCGCGCTGCGCGGCACCGCCGAGATGCTGGACGTGGAGGGACTGGAGGAGCTGTCGGCGCTGGCGCTGAAGTCGACGCCCGGTGCCTCCGGACTGGTACTCCTGCCGTATCTGGAGGGCGAGCGGACCCCGCATCTGCCGCACACCGCCGGGACGCTGAGCGGGTTGCGGCGCGAGTCGATGAAGCCGGAGCACCTCGCGCGGGCCGCGTTCGAGGGGATGCTCTGCTCGCTGGCCGACGCGCTGGACGTGCTGCGCGGTCGCGGGGTCGAGGTGCGGCGGGTGTTCCTGCTGGGCGCCGCCGCCGAGCTGTCCGCGGTGCAGACGATCGCGCCCACGCTGCTGGGGACGCAGGTGGTCGTGCCGGAGCCGGCGCAGTACGCGGCGCTGGGTGCGGCCCGGCAGGCGGCCTGGGCGCTGGGGGTCTCACAGGGGACGCTCGATCCACGCACTCCCCCGTCGTGGCAGGACGCCGAGGCGCAGGTGCTGGATCCCGGTGAGGAGCTGGCGGTGGGCCAGGCGGTGCGCCAGCAGTACACGGCGACGCGGGACCAGATCCACCCGGGGGCCTTCGACTCCGCGCGCTGACCCGCATACCTTCCGTCACATGGCCGGGCTCCGGGACAGTGTTCCGATGCAAAATTATGGACCGGGTCCGTTTTTTGACCTGGACTTGAATAAAAACGTTCGCGGTCCCGGCAGGCGGTGCCGGAAAATGAGTCGACTCCCGATCTACGCCGACTCCGAGAGACACGCGTGCTCATAAAACTCCTGCGGGCCTATCTCGGTCCGTACAAGAAGCCGATCGCGCTGCTGGTGGTCTTCCAGCTGCTGCAGACCTGCGCCGCCCTCTATCTGCCCACCCTGAACGCCGACATCATTGACAACGGTGTCGTCAAGGGAGACACGGGCTACATCCTTCAGTACGGCGGCGCCATGATCGTCGTCAGCATCGCCCAGGTGGTCTGCAACATCGGGGCCGTCTACATCGGCTCCCGTACCGCGTCCGCGCTCGGCCGCGATGTCCGGGCGTCGATCTTCGACCGGGTCCAGTCGTTCTCCGCGCGTGAGCTCGGCCGGTTCGGCGCACCCACCCTGATCACCCGTACGACCAACGACGTCCAGCAGGTCCAGATGCTGGTCCTGATGACGTTCACGCTGATGGTCTCGGCCCCGATCATGTGTGTCGGCGGCATCATCATGGCGCTCGGCCAGGACGTCCCGCTGTCCGCGGTGCTCCTCGCGGTGGTGCCGGTCCTCGGGATCGCGGTCAGCCTGATCGTGAGGCAGATGCGTCCGCTGTTCCGCACGATGCAGGAGCGGCTCGACACGGTGAACCGGGTGCTGCGCGAGCAGATCACCGGCAACCGGGTCATCCGTGCCTTCGTCCGCGACGACTACGAGGAGGAGCGGTTCCGCGGCGCCAACACCGAGCTGACGGACGTGGCACTGTCCACCGGCCGGCTGATGGCACTGATGTTCCCGACCGTGATGACGGTCGTGAACGTCTCGTCGGTCGCCGTCGTCTGGTTCGGCGCGCACCGGATCGACAGCGGCGGGATGCAGATCGGGGCGCTCACCGCGTTCCTCTCCTATCTGATGCAGATCGTCATGTCGGTGATGATGGCCACCTTCATGTTCATCATGGTGCCGCGCGCCGAGGTCTGTGCCGAGCGCATCCAGGAGGTCCTGGAGACCGATTCCAGCGTGGTGCCACCGGTCGATCCGGTGCGCGAGCTGCGCGCCCACGGCCACCTGGAGGTCCGGGGTGCGGACTTCCGCTACCCGGGCGCCGAGGCATCGGTGCTCAGGTCGGTTGATCTGGTGGCCAGGCCCGGCGAGACGACCGCGATCATCGGGTCGACGGGCAGCGGAAAGTCGACGCTGCTCGGTCTCGTACCTCGGCTGTTCGACGTGACGGACGGCCAGGTGCTGGTCGACGGAACGGACGTACGGACGCTGGACCCAGTGCTGCTGGCGAAGACCGTGAGCCTCGTCCCGCAGAAGCCGTACCTGTTCTCCGGAACGGTCGCGACCAATCTGCGGTACGGCAACCCGGACGCGAGCGACGAGGAGCTGTGGCACGCGCTGGAGGTCGCCCAGGCCAAGGAGTTCGTCGAGGGACTGGAACACGGGCTCGACGCACCGATCGCGCAGGGCGGCACCAATGTCTCCGGCGGACAGAGACAGCGGCTGTCGATCGCCCGGACGCTGGTCCAGAAGCCGGAGATCTACCTCTTCGACGACTCGTTCTCCGCGCTGGACTACGCCACGGACGCCGCACTGCGTGCGGCCCTGCTGCGCGAGACCGCGGCCGCGACCGTGGTGATCGTCGCGCAGCGGGTGTCCACCATCCGCGACGCCGACCGGATCCTGGTCCTGGACGAGGGCCGGGTCGTCGGCTCCGGCAGTCATCACGAGCTGATGGACGGCAATGAAACATACCGGGAGATCGTTCTCTCCCAGCTGACGGAAGCGGAGGCCGCGTAATGGCCGGGCCTGGCGGACGCATGATGGCGGGCGGGGCGCCGACCGAGCGGTCCATGGACTTCAAGGGCTCCTCGAAGCGGCTGCTGAAGCGCTTCACCGCGGAGAAGACCACGCTGTACGTGATGCTGGTGGCCGGTGCGCTGAGCGTGGCGTTCTCGGTGGTCGGCCCGAAGATCCTCGGCAAGGCCACCGACCTGGTGTTCGCCGGGGTCATCGGGCGGCAGATGCCGGAGGGGACGACCAAGGAGCAGGCCATCGAGGGCCTGCACAGGACCAACAGCGGCCTGGCCGACATGCTCTCCAAGGTGGACTTCACCCCCGGGCAGGGCATGGACTTCGACGCGATCGGCCAGGTGCTGCTCGCGGCACTGGCCGTGTACGTCGGTGCCGGACTGCTGATGCTGGTGTCGACGCGGCTGTCGATCCGGGTGATCAACCGGGTCGTGTTCCAGATGCGCGAGGACATCCAGACGAAGCTGTCCAGGCTCCCGCTGTCGTACTTCGACCAGCAGAAGCGCGGCGAGGTGCTCAGCCGGGCGACGAACGACATCGACAACATCTCCCAGACGATGCAGCAGACCATGGGCCAGCTCGTCAACTCGGTGCTGACCATCGTCGGCGTGCTGATCATGATGTTCTGGATCTCTCCGCTGCTCGCTCTCGTCGCACTGGTGACGGTGCCGCTGTCGGTGGTCGTGGCGACGAAGGTGGGCAAGCGCTCGCAGCCGCAGTTCGTGCAGCAGTGGAAGGTGACGGGCAAGCTCAACGCCCACATCGAGGAGATGTACACCGGGCACACCCTGGTGAAGGTCTTCGGCCGGCAGGACGAGTCCGCGCGGGACTTCGCCGAGCAGAACGACGCACTGTACGAGGCTGGGTTCAAGGCGCAGTTCAACAGCGGGATCATGCAGCCGCTGATGATGTTCGTGTCGAACCTGAACTATGTGCTGATCGCCGTGATCGGTGGCCTGCGGGTCGCCTCGGGCGCGCTCTCGATCGGTGATGTGCAGGCCTTCATCCAGTACTCGCGGCAGTTCTCCCTGCCGCTGACCCAGGTCGCCTCGATGGCGAACCTGGTGCAGTCCGGGGTGGCCTCGGCCGAGCGGATCTTCGAACTGCTCGACGCCGAGGAGCAGGACCCCGACCCCGCGAAGGGCGAGGGCGGGCACCCCGGGATTCTGCGCGGCAACGTCTCGCTGGAGAACGTGTCGTTCCGCTACGACCCGGAGAAGCCGCTCATCGAGGAACTGTCGCTGAGTGTCGAACCGGGCCACACGGTCGCGATCGTCGGCCCGACCGGCGCCGGCAAGACGACGCTGGTCAATCTGCTGATGCGGTTCTACGAGGTGACGGGCGGCCGGATCACCCTCGACGGGGTCGATGTCGCGACGATGTCGCGCGACGACCTGCGGTCGGGGATCGGCATGGTCCTCCAGGACACCTGGCTGTTCGGCGGGACCATCGCGGAGAACATCGCGTACGGCGCCTCGGGCGAGGTCAGCCGGGAGCAGATCGAGGAGGCGGCGCGGGCGGCCCACGCCGACCGCTTCATCCGCACCCTGCCGGACGGCTACGACACGGTGATCGACGACGAGGGCACCGGCGTCAGCGCGGGCGAGAAGCAGCTGATCACCATCGCGCGGGCGTTCCTGTCCGACCCGGTGATACTGGTCCTCGACGAGGCGACCAGCTCGGTGGACACCCGTACCGAGGTGCTGATCCAGAAGGCGATGGCGCACCTCGCGCACGGTCGTACGAGCTTCGTGATCGCGCACCGGCTCTCCACCATCCGGGACGCCGACGTCATCCTGGTGATGGAGGACGGCTCGATCGTCGAACAGGGCACGCACGACGAGCTGCTGGAGGCGCACGGCGCGTACGCCAGGCTGTACGCGGCCCAGTTCGCGCAGGCGGTCGCCGAGGTCGACTAGTCATCGGCCACGGCGGTGTTCCGCGGCTGCCCCGGCACACGAGCGCGTGTACGCGTGCTCAGTCGAGGTAGCCGCGGAGCTGGTCGGCGAAGGCGTGGTCCCGCAGCTTGTTGAGGGTCTTGGACTCGATCTGGCGGATGCGTTCACGGGTCACGCCGAATATCCGTCCTATCTCCTCCAGCGTGCGGGGCCGGCCGTCGGCCAGCCCGTACCGCAGCTGCACCACCTTCCGCTCGCGCTCGTTGAGCGTGGAGAGCACCGCCTCCAGGTGTTCGCGCAGCAGCAGGAAGGCGGCGGACTCGACCGGGGAGGCGGCATCCCCGTCCTCGATCAGATCGCCGAGCGAGACGTCGTCCTCCTCGCCGACCGGGGCGTGCAGCGACACGGGCTCCTGGGCCAGCCGCAGCACCTCGCCGACCCGCTCCGGGGTGAGGTCGAGCTGGTCGGCGACCTCCTCGGGCGTCGGCTCGTAGCCGCGCTCCTGGAGCATCCGGCGCTGGACCCGGACGACGCGGTTGATCAGTTCGACGACATGGACCGGGACCCTTATGGTCCGCGCCTGGTCGGCGAGGGCGCGGGACATGGCCTGCCGGATCCACCAGGTCGCGTACGTCGAGAACTTGTAGCCGCGGGCGTAGTCGAACTTCTCGACCGCCCGGATCAGTCCGAGGTTTCCCTCCTGGACGAGGTCGAGCATCGTCAGTCCGCGGCCGACGTAGCGTTTGGCCACCGAGACGACCAGGCGCAGATTTGCCTCGATGAGGCGGCGTTTGGCCATCCGGCCCATCACCACCAGCCGGTCCAGGTCGACGGCGAGCCGGGTGTCGGGGTCGGGGGTGCGGGCGAGGCGTTCCTCGGCGAAGAGCCCGGCCTCCACGCAGCGGGCGAGCTCCACCTCGTCGGCGGCGGTCAGCAGCGGGATGCGGCCGATCTCCCGCAGGTACTGCCGGAACAGGTCGGACGACGGTCCGGCGGTGTCGGGGCGGCCGCGCTGCGCGGGAGGTTCCGGCAGCTCCGCTGACTCCTCCATGACTGCCTCGGGTGGGTCGGGGATGTCCTGCGGGTCCGCCGCCGCCCCGGGCGGGTGCTGCCGTTCGGGCACGGGCGGCGGCCGGTCCGCCGCGGCCTCCGGATGATGTACGGCCCGGGTCTGCGCGGGGATTGCCGGGACGGGCTCGGTCTTGGTGACGGTCCGGGTCTGCACGGGGGCGACCTCCAGGTGATCGCTGCCGGACCGCGGGGATGGAGGACCACCGTTCGGTGGGCCGGCCGCGCTCCGATGACTCAGACCGAATGGCAATCCGGTCGGTCTAACACCGCCACCCAGTGTGGGGTACGACACACAGCTGCCACGAGGGGCGTGCGGGGACTTTCTGAGTTCGCCGCGTGACCGGGCGGTTACGCGGGGGCCCGAGGCCGGTCAGAGCGCGTCAGCTCCGCTGTTGCGCAGGGACTGCGCGTACTGCTGGAGGACCCAGACCTCGTTCTGCGCGGCGGCCAGGTGCTCGGGGGCGACATTGCTGCCGAGCCGGGTGAGGCTGCCCTGGACGTCGTTGATCCGGCGGTCGACGGCGCGCAGCCGGACCTTGACCAGATGCTCGCCCGCGTACGCCTCGTCGATGGACTTGCCGTGGAAGACCTCGACCGCCAGCTCGGTGACCAGCTTGCGCACCGTCTCGTTGGGGGTCGCGTCGAGCACCTGGACGAGGTATTCGCGGGTCTCGGGGACGCCCAGCTCCGCGCCGCCCGCCTCCGCGATGCACTGGCGGACCGCGGCGTACGGCGGGGCGGTGAACTCGTCCGCCCCGTAGGCGTCGAAGGCCGGGGAGACCAGGGCGGGCTTCTGCAGGGCGAGCTTGAGCAGCTCACGCTCGGTGCGGTGGGCGGGGCTGCGGAGGTTGAGCGCGGGGCCGGAGGGGACGACGGGGGCCTGGACCTGCTGGTGCTGTGCGCCGGCGCGGGAGGAGGACCGTGCGGGACCTCGCTGGTCGCCGCCCCGGCCCCGGGCCCACTGGGCGAGCTGGTTGACCCGGTGCACGACGTACTCCTGGTCCAGGATGCCGACGAAGCCGGCGAGCTGGACGGCGACCTCACGCTGGACGCTGCCGGTCTTGATCTTGGCGACGACGGGGGCGGCCTCGTCGAGCGCGGCGGCGCGGCCCGCCGGGGTCTCCAGGTCGTAGCGGGCGACGATCTGGCGGAGCGCGAACTCGAAGAGCGGCGTGCGGGGTTCGACCAGGTCGCGGACGGCCTCGTCGCCCTTGGCCAGCCGCAGATCGCACGGGTCCATGTTCTCGGGGGCGATGGCGATGTAGGTCTCGGCGGCGAACTTCTGGTCGTCCTCGAAGGCGCGCAGGGCGGCCTTCTGGCCGGCCGCGTCACCGTCGAAGGTGAAGATCACCCGGGCGCTGCCGTTGTCCATCAGGAGCCGGCGAAGGATCTTGATGTGGTCGCCGCCGAACGCCGTGCCGCAGGTGGCGATGGCGGTGGTGACCCCGGCGAGGTGGCAGGCCATCACGTCGGTGTAGCCCTCGACGACAACGGCCCGGCTGGCCTTCGCGATGTCCTTCTTGGCCAGGTCGATGCCGTACAGCACCTGGGACTTCTTGTAGATCGCGGTCTCGGGGGTGTTGAGGTACTTCGGGCCGTTGTCGTCGTCGCGCAGCTTGCGGGCGCCGAAGCCGACGATGTCGCCCGCGGTGTCGCTGATGGGCCACATCAGCCGGCCGCGGAAACGGTCGATGGGGCCGCGCCTGCCGTCCTGGGAGATGCCGGAGGCGATCAGCTCCTTGTCGCTGAAGCCCTTGCCGCGCAGATAGCGGGTGAGGTGGTCCCAGCCGGCCGGGCTGTAGCCGACGCCGAAGTGGGCGGCCGCGGCCTGGTCGAAGCCGCGCTCGGCGAGGAACTTGCGGCCGATCTCGGCCTCGGGGCCGTCGAGCTGCTCGACGTAGAACTGGGCGGCCACCTTGTGCGCCTCGACCAGCCGGATCCGCTCACCGCGCTGGTGGGAGGGGTTGTACCCGCCCTCCTCGTACCGCAGGGTGATGCCGGCCTTGGCGGCGAGCCGCTCGACCACCTCGGAGAACTGGAGGTGATCGATCTTCATCACGAAGGCGATCGTGTCGCCGCCCTCCTGGCAGCCGAAGCAGTGGAAGAGACCCTTGCTCGGACTGACCTGGAAGGAGGGGGACTTCTCGTCGTGGAAGGGGCACAGGCCCTTGAGGTTCCCACCGCCCGCGTTGCGCAGCTGGAGGTACTCGGAAACGACGGCGTCGATCGGGACCGCGTCCCGGACCGCCTTCACGTCGTCGTCATTGATCCTGCCTGCCACGGGTGAAGTCTACGGGTGGACTACGACAGCCCGGGTCCGCGGGCGTCGCCGGGTTCCGGGGTGCGGGTCCTTTTGTCCTCAATCGCCGGACGGGCTTGATTTGGTTCCCCGCGGGGTGCGCCCCTTGCCCGGTGGGTGGGGGGCGGTGCCCCTCCGGGGCGTCTCCTCAAAAATGGCGTGTTCACCCGGGTCCGAGAGGGGGGCCGGGTCGTACGCC